>JAQWGO010000059.1 GCA_029238175.1 Henriciella sp.
CTGACTTTGTCAGATGCATTCTGCGTTGATCGCCACCGCGATAGCTTCCGTCACTTGGTCAAAACGCAAGTCGATATCTTATTCGCGAATGAGGAAGAGCTGCTCAGCCTTTACGAAACACGCGACTTTGATGCCGCTATCGAAATGCTGCGCGCTGATACGGCTTTGGCGGCCGTCACGCGCGGCGAAAAAGGATCTGTTGTCATTGGTGACGGCGATCCAATCACAGTCGGCGCCGAAAAAGTCAGCGCAGTCGTCGATACAACTGGCGCAGCCGACCAAAATCCGGCTGGTTTCCTGTTCGGTGTCGCCCGTGATCTGCCGCTAGCCACATGTGCCCATCTTGGCCACATCGCAGCATCCGAAGTCATTTCACACTATGGTCCTCGCCCGGAAGTGTCGTTGAAGGACCTCGCCAAAGACGCGGGTATAGAGGCCTAGGCGCTCAACGCTTCTTCGACATAATCGAGGCGGTCGTGCCCAAAGAATATTTCGCGGCCTACGAAGAATGTCGGCGCACCAAATGCGCCGCGTTCGATGGCTTCGGCGGTATTTGCTTTTAGCTTCGCTTTATTCTCTTCACTTGAGGCGAGTGCATTAATTTCGGCCGGATCAAATCCAGCCTCCACAAGCGCTGCCCCGAAAGTCTCAGGATCAGCTGGATCAATACCGCGTGCATCGTTCCAGCATATATTAAAGCACGTCTCGATAAAGCGATCCCGCTTCTCAAGATCGCCTTCCAAACCAATCGCAGCACGCGTCATCCCTCTCGTATTCATCGGGAAGTGCGGGTTCGAATGCATGGTTAGGCCATAGCGCTTACAGGCACGGGCCAAATCTATGTCTAGGTATTTTCGCTTCGCGGGTACGACACCCGGCGGGCGATTACCCGTCGCATGCATTACGCCCCCTAAAAACATGGGGCGCACCACCAGCTCAGCGCCCGAACGCTCAATCGTCTGCTTCACGACTGTATGCGCGACATAGGAATATGGACTCACAAAGTCGAAAAAATACTCAAGCTGTTTGGTCATTCCACCCTCCATAAAGTTCTTATTTGGAACTTGCTGCAAATCAGGATACAAGACAAGTATGAAATGGACCGACCTCGATGAAAACTGGTGCCCCGTCGCCCGTACGCTCTCACTTGTTGGGGATCGTTGGACCTTGCTAATCCTGCGCGATTGCTTCCTTGGCATGTCGAAATTTGATGAATTCGCCACCAGCACGGGCGCAACGCGCCATATCGTGTCTGACCGTCTTAAGCGCTTGGTCGAAGCTGAAATACTGGAAAAAGTCGCCTACTCTGAGCGCCCAAAGCGTTTTGAGTATAAGCTGACCGACAAAGGTAATGAGTTTGGTCCGGCGCTAATGACATTTCGAGATTGGGGCAAAAAGCACCTACCGGTCAGACGACCAACACATGCCTAACCTTTGGTCTCATCACCACGAACGATATTCGCGCGTCTAAAAACCTCGTCCATCTCACTGGCTTCATTGTAGGACAGGTCGGGAATAAAGTGCAGCTGCGGCGTAAACTTCATATCAATTTCACGACCAAGACGTCCGCGCAGGAATGAAGCTGCTCGGCCCAGCCCAGCTGCAACCCGTTCAATATCCGCCTTGTCGTTCAACCCAAGCGGCGAACAGAAAACACTGGCATGACGTAAGTCTGGCGAACAACGCACTTCACCAATCGTCACCGTTATGCCTTGCAGATCAGGATCGCGGAACTCTTCACGCGACAAGACATCAACCAGTGCATGCCGCACAAGCTCACCCGCCCGCAACTGTCGTTGAGACGGTTCTGAAGGACTCGAATTTCGTTTACCACTACGTGCCATTAGGTGACTTTGCCCTGTTTCAAGCGCTCTATAAAGGCCTTGCGCGCAGACTTATCACGGCCAAACCACTTATTTGGCAGCATAAGCGGGTCAGTTCCGTCAAACTTCACCAACGTGTAAGACCCAGCCTCTTTAATCTCGGTAACCGCAGACCAGTCGATCCGCGTTTCAACTTTACCGCGGCGAATAGCGATCCAGCCGTCAGCCAAGGTTACCTTGGAATCAATTTCCATCTCACCAGACCGGCCGTGGCGATGGCGATAGGACCAACGCATAAAGATTAGATACCAAGTGATCCCCGCCATGGCGGCAACAATGGCAGACAGCATCGTTTCCCAATAGTCGCCTAGATTGATCATATGGAACGCTTCTTGCGCCACCAGCGCCATGCCCGCGCCAATTACTGGCGCCGTAACGCCCGCATAATATAGCGTAGTTGGACCAACCGTACTGCCCCGCATCGTATCGGTCAGCTTCTTGGCGTCGCCTTTGGTGAGCTTACCTGTAATCATTAAAGGGTCAGACATCAGCGATCCTTAGCGGCAAAGTCTTTGAAATTAAAAAACACGATAGATCAAAATAAATGGACCGCTCTCCTGTTGGAAAACGGTCCATCCAAATTCTAAGGCGTAAACCTAGTCCAGTTTACGTGCGATCATCTCAATCTCGAAACACTCTATACGGTCGCCTTCGCGAATATCTTCGTACTTCTCGAACGCCATACCGCATTCCATACCATTGGTAACTTCGGTCACTTCGTCCTTGAAGCGTTTCAGCGTTTTCAACTTGCCTTCGTGGATGACAACATCATCACGCAGCAAACGAACACCACAACCGCGCTTAACGACGCCTTCAGTAATCTTACAACCCGCGACCTTACCGGTTTTGGTGATGTTGAAGACTTCCAGAATATCGGCGTAACCGATGAAGTTCTCTTTGCGCTCTGGGGCAAGCATGCCCGACAGCGTATCTTTCACTTCATCCAACAGTTGATAGATGATGGAATAGTAGCGAATTTCGACGCCTTCTTTCTCCGCCAACTCGCGTGCTTGCTTGTTCGCACGCACGTTAAAGGCAAAGACCGGAGCGCCAGAAGCTTGGGCAAGCAAGACGTCACTTTCAGAGATACCGCCAGCCGCACCATAGACAACATTGGCCCGAACTTCGTCCGTCGCAAACTGCTCTAGAGCTTGCGTAATCGCTTCAACAGATCCCTGAACATCGCCCTTAAGAACGATTGGCAGGTCTTTTGTCTTCACTGCGCCTTCCGCAGAAAGCGTCGTCATGAACTGTTCGAGAGACGCGCGTTGTGTTGCGACACCTCTTGTCTGACGCTGCGCACGATCACGGTATTCTGTAATCTCACGGGCCCGCGCTTCGTTCTCAACCACGTTGAAAACATCGCCCGGTTGCGGCGTTCCATCCATGCCAAGAATCTCAGCCGGCATAGATGGCAAAGCTTCTTTCATCTGCTGGTTGCGCTCATTGACCAAGGCGCGAACCTTGCCCCACTGCGCACCGGCAACAACAATGTCGCCACGCTTTAGTGTACCGCGTTTAACCAAGACAGTCGCGACAGGGCCGCGGCCCTTATCAAGCTTGGATTCAACCACAATACCACCAGCGTCCCGATTTGGGTTCGCTTTCAGGTCAAGCAATTCCGCCTGCAGCGTGATCGCTTCTGTCAGTTCATCAAGGCCCGTCTTGTTCAGCGCAGACACTTCGATCGCCTGAACGTCGCCGCCCATCGCTTCAACTTGAATGTCATGCTGTAGAAGGTCGGTTAGAACTTTTTGTGGGTTTGAATCCTGCAAGTCGACTTTGTTGACTGCAATGATGATTGGCACTTCCGCCGCTTTCGCGTGCTTAATGGCCTCAATCGTTTGCGGCATGACAGAGTCATTGGCTGCAACCACAATAATCGCAATATCCGTGACGTCCGCGCCGCGAGCACGCATCGCAGAGAATGCCGCGTGACCCGGTGTATCGAGGAAACTGATCTTCTCACCAGATTTCAGCTGCACCTGATAGGCACCAATATGTTGGGTAATCCCGCCAGCTTCACCGCTGACGACATCAGTTGAGCGCATTGCGTCCAAGAGCGATGTTTTACCATGGTCAACGTGACCCATAATCGTAACGATCGGCGAACGGCTGACCAGATCTTTCGGGTCATCATCAACGCCCTCAAGGCCAATCTCAACATCGGCTTCAGAAACACGCTTCACTGTGTGACCAAACTCTTGAGCGATCAATTCAGCTGTATCAGCATCAATGATATCGTTGCCGCGCATCATTTCGCCTTGCTGCATCATGAATTTCACGACGTCGCCGACGCGTTCCTTCATACGACCTGACAGGTCTTGCAGGGTAATTGTCTCTGGCAGTTTAACCTCTACAGAAACTTTTTCCTGAGAGTCTCCGCCGGTGCGACGTTCGCGTTCACGCTCACGCGCGCGGCGAACAGATGCAAGCGAACGCTGACGATCACCGTCATCACCCAAAGCAGAGGCAATTGTTAGCTTACCTTTACGGCGCTTATCGCCGCCGCGGCCACGGCCACCAGCTTGCTCACGTCCACGATCACGGTCTTCACGTCCGCGATCTCCGCCTTTACGGCGACCACCTGCAGAGCTTGCCGCTGCTTCAATGTCCGCTTGGCTTGGAGCAGGCTTACCGCTGCCACCAGCAGTACCACCACTTGGGCGCGCTGCGTCATCGCGATCGCTAGTGCGGGGCGCTTTAGCGTCTTCAGCGGCTTTGACCTTAGCTTCCGCTTCAGCTTTCTTGCGATCTTCTTCGTCGGACTTACGACGCGCTTCAGCTTCTTCACGTTCTTTAACTTCTTGAACCTTTGCGTGCTGGTGGTCCTGCAAAGCTTTAGTACGCGCTTGTTGCGTTTCGATTTCAACTTTACGCTTTGCTTCAGCAGCACGGCGTTGCAGCAGCACTTTCTGGCGCGCAACTAGTTCTTCCTCGGTAATCCCTAGCTTCTTAGCCGCCGCAGCCAGCTTGGACACTGGCTTACCACCAGATGCACCGCCTTTGGCGCCCGGCTTGCCAACACCCGGTTTGCCTTGTGCGCCAACACTCCGACGCTTCTTCGTCTCAACCACAACCTGTTTAGATCGGCCATGGCTGAACGTTTGCTTCACGGTGCCACCTCCGCGTGAAACAGTAAGAGGCTTACGCCCGCCGGAATTGCCTGTATCTTTTGTATCGCTCATGCGTACCTGGTCTCTAACTTTCCATATCGAACGGACTAATTCCGCTCTTCCTTCAAATTCTCATGCCTGTCTGCAAACCATGCGATTTCGGGAGCTTCCCTAAATCCTGTTAGTCGCCGATAGGCTATGCCAAACGATTTCGCCAGCGAGCCTGTCTCTAGCAGCGCATGTATCACATGCTCCCGCCCAAAGGCCATGCCCAATTCAGCAGACGACAAAGCGCCCGCTACTTTGACGTTGTCATATATCGCCTTAGCCAAAAAATGAACCTTGTTACGGCCATCTTTCGCACCGTCACTGGCTTCAAGTAGCCAGCCGGGCTGTCTTTTCCGAATATAAGTCCGAACTTGGTCAAATCCAAGCACAGACGATCCGCTCTTTTTAGACATCCCAAGCAAACCAACGCAGCGGTGCGCAAGTTGGCGTTCGATCTCGTCACAGAGATTTTCCATAGGGGCTGTCTTCGTCTTGAAAGCACGTGAAAATACGTCTGCCTTCAAACCTTTTTCCACTGTTCCGCGAAACGCCTTGATCCAGACGCCGCGTCCCGGCAGCTTTCCAGCCACATCAGGTACAGCAATCCCGTCCGGCGTTCTAACGAACCGGATAAGCGCATCCTGAGGATGCCGCTCACGGGTAACGGCACACTGGCGGACGGGTCCACCAGCGGCCTTAACCTGTTGCGCCGTTAAACGACGCTCTGGGGTATCATTCTCTGTCTGCGGCATCATCGCCGCCTCCAGCTAGGAGTTCTTCGTCAAGATCGATGCCTTCTAGCTCAGCCATGATATCCTCATCGCTAATCTCAATCTCTTCGTCAGCAGACCTGCCTTTGCCTAGCTCGCCAAGCGCCAATAGCGCCCGCTCTTCTTCGGTCAGGTCCATTTCTTCTGCAACCACTTCGGCGGCCATTTCAGCTTCCAGCGCCTCCAGCGCCTCAGGCTCAATCCAACCCGCAAGGACACGTGCTTTCATGATGAAGAGTTGCGCGTCGTCTTTACGCATCTCACCCTTCTTCAGAATGCCATCCTGCCAAACAGGCTTGCCTTCTTTGTTATTCTCACGCCAGCCCGTCAGATCGTCAGGGACAAGACCCGCAACATCATCAACAGTTTGAATATCGTTTTCACCCAGCTTCACAGCAAAGCTTGGCGTCATGCCATCAAGATCCATAACTGCATCTTCGACACCCAGTTCAAGGCGCTTCGCATTCAGCTCTTCAGCCAGCTTCTCTAGGTATTCGCGTGCACGCTCCTGAATCTCAGCAGCGATATCTTCATCGAAGCCTTGAATCTGCATGAAGTCTTCTGGGGCGATATACGCAATATCCTCAACACTCTCAAAGCCTTCAGAGGCCAGCAGCTGAGCCAGTGTCTCGTCAGCATCAATTGCGGCGATGAATAGGTCCGTACGACGTTGGAAGTCGAGCTGATAACGCTCTGAATCGTCAGTTTCTGTCACCAGATCAATCTGCCAGCCGGTCAGCTGCGATGCCAAACGGACGTTCTGACCGCGGCGACCAATCGCTAGCGGGAACTGATCGTCAGCCACAACTACTTCAACACGGTGCTCTTCTTCGTCCATAACAACTTTAGAAACCTCAGCAGGCTGCAAAGCGTTCACGATGAAAGTCGCATCGTCATAATTCCAAGGAATAATATCGATCTTCTCACCGGCAAGCTCACCAACAACGGCCTGAACACGCGCGCCGCGCATACCGACACAGGCGCCAACCGGATCAATTGAGCTATCGTTAGAAATCACACCAATCTTAGCGCGCGAACCAGCGTCGCGGGCACAAGACTTAATCTCGATAACGCCCTCATAAACTTCAGGGACCTCAGCTGCAAACAGCTTGATCATAAAGTCAGGGTGCGCACGCGATAGGAAGATTTGCGGGCCCTTAATCTCACGGCTAACCTTATAAAGGTAAGCGCGAACCCGGTCGTTCGGCTGGAAGTTCTCGCGCGGAATACCGTCATTACGGCGGATAATACCTTCGGCGCGGCCAAGATCGACAATAACGTGACCATACTCAACACGCTTAACGATACCGTTGATAACTTCGCCTTCACGGTCTTTGTACTCGTTAAACTGGCGATCCCGCTCAGCATCACGCACTTTCTGCATGATAACCTGTTTCGCAGTTTGCGCAGCTACACGGCCAAAGTCGAACGGCGGAAGCTCTTCTTTCAACTCGCCGCCAATTTCCAGATCGCTATCAATTTTCTTAGCATCAGAAAGCGCCAACTCAATCGCTGGATCTTCAAGATCAGCGTCAGCAACTACTGTTTGAATGCGCCATAGCGTTTGCTCACCCGTTTCCACATCAATGTGAGCGCGAATGTCATGCTCTTGACCGTAGCGAGACTTAGCCGCTTTTTCGATCGCTTCTTCCATCGCTTCAATAACGATGGCTTTATCAATGGACTTCTCTTCAGCAACCGCTTTCGCGATTTGCATGATTTCCATCCGGTTTGCGGAAACGCCTACAGTGCTCATGGGGCTAAGCTCCACTCTCTTCAGTGTTATCTATTGTATCATCTTCGGCTTCGTCAGTCTCGAGGCCAACAAAATTCTCATCACCAGGCTGCGGCGGCATATCGCCAGCGGCCTGAACCATATCAATCAGTTCATCCGTCAAGATCAAACTGGCTTTTGTCAGCTCGTGAACCTGCACCACAAGCTCACTCTCATCATCCAGCTCAATCGCAACGCCATTTTCATCTTCACGGGCAATCTTGCCCTGGAACCGGCGGCGGCCTTCAAGTGGTATCGCCAGCTCAAGTTTTGCCAAATGACCGATCCAGCGCCCAAAATCACCGGGCCGCGTTAGGGGGCGATCAATACCCGGCGTTGAAACTTCCAAACGGTAAGCATCACTAATCGGGGCTTCGGCCTCAAGCACAGGCGACAGCATCCGTGAGAATGACGCGCAGTCCTCGACATCGGTGCCCATGCCGCCAATTTTCTCGATCATAATCTGCAAAAGCGGATGACGACTCCCCATCACCCGAATGCGCACAACTCCCAGCCCCAACTCAGCCGCAATCGGCTCAGCCATGAATAGGATACGCTCTTCCTGGGTGGATAGGGTAATCAAGAGTTTAGGCCTTTCGGGCAATAAAAAGCGGCGGCCCCGTTTCCGGAACCGCCGCCGATATGTTTCGACTTGCCGCCTATCTAGGGGCAAACCCAAGAAAAGTCTACAGAAGTTTCAGATCAACCGCAGATGTCTTGTTGCGACGATCGTCGTGGAACAGTTCATACTCAACTGCTTGATCATCAGCGAGACCCTGAAGGCCAGAACGCTCAACCGCAGAAATGTGCACGAAGATGTCGTTGCCGCCTTCATCAGGAACAATAAAACCAAAACCTTTGGTTGCGTTGAACCATTTTACTTTGCCGGTAGCCATTGTGGATACCCTTTCGATAATGCACTCGCCATCTCACACTGTGTGAGGGGCCTAAGTGGTTTTCGATTACGGATGGGTAGTCACAATATTAAGCCGCCGGTCTGGCGGGGTCTTCATTATTCAGACCGGCCGTATTCGATGACTAGTCTAGGCTCACAAAGGCGACGTTACGTCAAGAGAAACCGTTATAGCAGTCGCTAGCCGAGCTGAAAGATCAACGGCAAAATCACTTTGTTCCTATTCAGGCGACATGTCACGCCAACAGCATTGGGATCATTAGGTTTATAGCGCCATTTAACGACCGTCTTTAGAGCTTTCTCTTCAAAAGTTTCGAATGGAACTGAAGCCAACACCACAGGGGAAACCACCTGACCATCGTCATCAAAGGTAAGATTTAGGATAAGCGCGCCATACATTCCGCGCATGGCTTTTCCGGAAGGGTACCTCATCTTCGGTTTTTGGACTAACTCGCCTTTGCAGAACGGCAATTGATCCCCTTCGGTTTCTGAAGTTGCGGCCACAGCATTCGTGGTCTCCATATCCGCGCCATAACTCGCCAAAATCCCTTCAATTTTCTCATCAGACGGCAAACGCCTTCCTACACGCTGAAAATAAGCCTCCATCGCCATACGCCAAGCGTCAGATTTATACCGCAATTTGTAAGCCCAGTCGGGGCCAGTCACAGAATTCCCCCCAGCACTGGTGGAGAGTCCTTGCACATGCGCCATTTCGATTATCGCTTCATCATCTTGCTTGGCATTGAACAAAGCTACGGCGGCAACATAACGAGCCTCCGTGTATTGCTGAGGTAAGATATCTGCCACCGGCTCCAGATGGAGTTTTGTTGCTGTTGCCGACTCCAACATCAGGCGGGCTTTGCCTGCATAAGTATCGTCGACCATAATCTGCAGATACGCATTGACGCTTATCGCATTCGCCTCGCCATCATATTCACCCAGCGCCTCTAGAACCGCTTTACGAGTCTTCTCGTTTGGCTTGGCATCATAAGCCGTCATCGCCTCACTAATAGGGGCAAGACCCGCATCATCTGGGGCCTGCGCGAACGCCGGAAAAAGAAGCGATAACCCAAATAAAATAGCAACAAACTTCATGACAAGCACTTTCTGTAATTTACGAACCATAAGACTACCCAATCTTAGGTCAATAATAGCTCCTAGGAACACAGAAAATCGTAATAAACTGGCGCGATGTCACCTAGGTTCTTCGTTTGGTATCTTGTCTGGATGTGATCTTCAGGGGCATTTCGCCAATCATCGGCGCACGTCGCTGTCCATTCAAACGCTGGATGCGCCAGAAACTTCTCTAGCGCCTCATCCGCATAAGACCTGACATCCGTCGCAAACCGAACGCGGCCATCTGGCTTCATCACGCGGGCCAAGTCATCTAAAAAATCAGACTGGATCAAGCGACGCTTATGGTGACGCACTTTATGCCATGGGTCCGGGAATAAAATAAACGCGCGATCAATCGATCCAGCCTTTAGCCCCGTCACCATCTCACGTGCATCTTCTTCCCAAAGCCGCACATTCTCCAGTCCAGCATCTTCGATCTGACCGAGCAGTTTAGCGACCCCCTCAATAAACACTTCGCTCGCAAGAATGCCGACGTCAGGATGGCGCGCGGCTTGTCCGCTGACATGTTCGCCGCCGCCAAAGCCGATCTCTAGCCAAATCTCGCGCGCATTTTCGAACATAGTCCGCGGGTCTAAGCCGCCTTGTTCCTGAACCGGAACCCGCAATTTGGGTAACAGGTTCTCAATCAGTTTGTGTTGTCTGGGCGACAGAGGGCGACCACCCCTACGGCCAAAAGTTTTCAAAGGGGCATGTTCGCGTGATGAGGTATCGTTTGTCTTCGTCATGGCTCTATTGGGGGCTATGGGTAACAGGTCTCGCCGTATTTTCAGCATTCTATTCGCGCGATGCGGCGTATGATGTGGTGCACTATCACCTTCATAACGGTTGGTCTGCCCTAAATGGCCGTCTTGATCACGATCTAGCGCCAGCAGAAATGCACTCCTTCCTGAACCCCACATATAATATTGCTGTGTTTTGGTTAGTTGAGCACCTTCCCGGCCGGGTGGTTGCCGCACTTTTAGGGGCAATACAGTCATTGCTGCTTCCTGCTTTATACTATCTTTCGCGCAATCTGATTGCGCGGACAACAGCGAAACCAAGCACTGCATTCCTACTTATCATCGCGCTTGCTGGCTTCTTCGCTGCGCCTCATATCGATTTATTTGCTAGTCTCCGAAACGATTGGCTATTTTCCTTACTTTTCATCACCAGCCTGCTCATCCTGTTACCAAAAGATGGCGCAGTACCCGGCTGGAAACGCCTTATGGGCGCAAGCTTCCTTCTTGGCCTTGCCTTTGGCGCAAAGCTTACCAACGGCGTTTACGTGATTGCCTTCATCACCGCCGTTTTGGTTCTGCTACCCGGCATGAAAACGCGCGCAAAGGGTGTCGCCTTTGCCGCAATTGGCGGCACACTTGGCACTATCCTTACGCTGGCTCCCTGGTCGCTCACACTATGGGAAGCTTTCCAGAACCCGCTCTTCCCACTCTTTGATGGAATTTTCCAATCGCCGGAGGGGCCAGGTGAAAACTTCCGTGACCAGCGCTACGCGCCCGAAACATTCGGGGACGCACTGATACTGCCATTCCAATTCCTGTTTGATGGGCGTCTCGTTTACGAATTCCATTTCTTTGATCTACGCTTCTTGATGGCATACCTCTCAATGCCAGTTTTGCTAATCATTGCGGGATTTAGGGCTCGGCAGGCTGGACTAAATATTCACCGCCATATTGTGGCGTTTGCTCTGGCGGCTTTGGTGCTGATGCTCACATGGCTGACAATGTTCTCAATTCAGCGCTACGGTCTTGCAATCTGGATGCTCGGTCCACTGTGCCTGACATTGCTTTGTCTATGCTTCAGTCCACGCCTAGGCGAAGCGCGCGCCGGAACCTTACTTGCGGCGCTGATTGCTCTGCCTCTGGTGCTTACGACGTATCTGGATGAAGTCTGGCGTGTGCCATGGCGTAGCATGGGTGAGAAATACGTCTGGGTTGAAACGCCCAAAATGGTAAACTTGGAAGACAGTATTATTATTTTCTCTGGAAAATGGCCTTCCGCGTTCATGGCCTCGGAGTTGCCTGATAGTGCAATATTTACCCACGCCGCAGGTGAAACTTGGAGCCAGCCAGTCCTTAAAAATTATCGCCACCGTATTGTCTCTCTCATCGAAAACAGTGACCGACCCATCTTTATGATCGTGCTCGATATGCCGCGGACTGGGAACTTGGATAAAACTTTGAACCAAGTTCAGGTTGAATATGGATTGATAGGTGCCGCTGATAATTGCCAAGCTCTGAACACGAGTTTCGATCCAAAAGATGTAAACTGGGTCGTGTGCCCAATGAACCGCTCCAACCCAATCAAATAACTTGCCGATCTGCTTTTGAAGGTTCAGAAGCGCGATTCACTTGAATGGTCGGATCATCCTTTGTCTTCTTCTACCGCAAAACCAAACACGCCAGCAGTGGACACACTGGAGGATAAGCTTCCAATGCCGCTATGGGAACTTGTTATAATGGTGGCGGGACTCATGGCGCTAAACGCGCTGGCGATCGACATTATGTTGCCTGCGATGAGCGATATTTCGGCGCATTATAACCTTCAGCGGGAGAATGACCAACAGCTTGTTATCTTC
>JAQWGO010000046.1 GCA_029238175.1 Henriciella sp.
CGAAGACGAACTTCCAGAAGCTGAGCAAGACGTTTCGGACACCAAGGCCGCGGCCTTGGTGTCCGAAACGTCTTGCTCAGCTTCTGGAAGTTCGTCTTCGGCAGGGTCTTCAGGAACTTCCTCGTCAGGCATTTCTTCGGGGATGGCCTCTTCTTCAAGTTCATCCCTTATTTGAGGCGCGATATTGTTGATTTCACCAAGTTCAGCAAACTCAACGGCCACAGCTTGCACTGGCTCAACGTAAATCCGCGTGCCGAAATAGGGCAGGCTGACATAGGTCATGCCAAGCACGGCCGCGCCTATTGCGGAAGAAGACCCTGAAGACCTTCTTCCAGATTTTGAAGAAGAAAAAGACACCGAAGAACCGGAAGAGACGCCAGAAGAAAAACCTGAGCCAAAGCCGAAGCCAGCCCCAAAGCCTCCGGCTGACCCGCTTGCTGATTTCTTGAACCAGAGCGAAACAACGTTCAAAAGCGAAATTGAAACACGCAAAAAGCAGCCTGAGCCAAAACCTCTTCCTGTCGTGGACAAACCCAAGACCGCGTTGAAAGATGCGCCAAAACCTGTTGCCAGAGAAACACGCAGAGGTGCTGGTGCCCGCACCGCGAATACCGCACGTATTGAATCACTCATCGTCTCACGTATTCGGAATGAATGCTGGGCGGGGGTCGATGACTTGCCATATCCCGAAACCCTGAACGTTAAAATGAAGTTAGAGGTGAACTTAAACGGTACAGTCGCCGACTTGCGCCTAATCAGTCCGACACGTCGACCGTTAGGCAATAGTCCAATGGGAACCGCCGTCGATCGCGCCTTGCGCGCAGTCAACAAATGCGCACCGTATCGTTTACCCAAAGAAGATTATGATCAGTGGAAAGAGATGAATATCTATCTCGGCCTCGGATTCACAAAAAAATAAGTCAAAGATCAGGAGATCTGCCATGCTCAGGAAATTACTCATCGCCCTCACACTGGGATTAATGTCCTCTTGGACTATGGCTTTCGCTCAGCTCGAAATCGTCGTTGATCGCGCTGACTTGAAACCCACCCCAATCGCGATCCCAGACTTTGAAGCAATTGGCGTTGACCTCGCAACAGCCGCGGAAATCAGCTCAATCGTCAAAGCCGACTTGGAATCGACCGGACTTTTCACTGTCACCGATGAAAGCGCCTTCATTCAGAAAGATCTGAATATTGAAGTTGCTCCGCGCTTTGCAGACTGGAAAATCATCAAAACTGACGCCCTCGTCGTCGGTTCAGTTGAGCAGATCACACGGGACGGAAACCCGCTCCTGCGCGGTTCTGTTCGTATGTGGGACGTTTACGGTGAAGAGCTGATGCGGTTCGAAGACTCAAGCGGTCGCCAAGTTTCTGGTCGCCGATTTACAACAACACCAGAGGATCTGCGCCGGATCGCCCACAAAATTTCTGACGCGATCTACACGCGCCTCACGGGCGAAAGCGGTTACTTCGACACGCGCATTGTCTATATCGCAGAGAATGGCCCGAAGAATGAGCGCGTGAAGCGCCTTGCCATCATGGATGCTGATGGTGCCAACGTAAAATACCTCACCAGTGGTAAGTTCACAGTGCTTACGCCGCGCTTTTCACCAGAAGCTCAGCAAATAACCTACATGTCCTATGAAGGCGGCATGCCACGCGTATATCTCTACGACTTGCGCCGCGCCCGTCAGGAAGTTCTTGGCAATTTCCGCAGTATGACATTTGCACCGCGCTTCTCTCGTGATGGTCAGTCCGTTTTGCTGACCCAAGCCACGAACGGCAATTCCGATATATATGTCATGGACTTACAGACCCGCGAGAACCGCCGTCTAACCGACCATCCGGCGATTGATACATCCCCATCTATGTCACCAGACGGGCGTCAAGTTGTCTTCAATTCGGATCGCGGCGGCAGCCCGCAGCTATACATTATGAACACTGATGGCAGCCCGCGGACTTGCCCATCTGGCGGGCGCGATGTCGCGTGCCGGATTACGTTTGGATCAGGGCGCTATTCAACCCCGGTTTGGAGCCCGCGCGGGGACCTGATCGCTTTTACGAAACAAACACGGGGTAAGTTCCACATTGGCGTCATCGGCATAGATGGCAGCGGTGAACGCCTGCTGACTGAGTCTTATCTCGACGAAGGGCCAGACTGGTCGCCAAACGGCCGCGTCATCACCTTCTTCCGTGAGCGCGCGCCCGGTGCATCGCCTAATCTATGGTCTGTTGACCTAACTGGCCGCAATCTGCGCCGTCTCAGAACACCGACTGATGCCTCCGACCCGGCATGGTCGCCTCTATTAGAGTAACGGATAGTCCTGAAAGCGTATTGATTACGCCGATTTCAGGAAAATTCGCGTATTGAGTGACACGAAGTTGACAAATTGCGCCCCTAATGCATCCACTATAAGCGCAAGCAAGGAGATCAAACATGCGTAGCCTTATGATGACGTCCGCCTCTCTCGCCCTTTTTATCGGCGTAACGGCGTGTGCTTCAGCACCAAAAGAACCAGAACCCGTCGTAACACCCGACCCGGTTGTAGAAGAAGTCGTAGAAGACGTTGTTGAAACTGTTGTCAGAGATGACAGCATGGACAACATCGTCACGGAACCAACCGGCCCGGCGAAAGGTTCGCTTCAAGACTTCCAAGTCAATGTTGGCGACCGCGTTTACTTCGACCTTGATCAGTATCGCCTTGGTGCCGACGCGCAGGACATTCTGAAACGTCAAGCTGCATGGCTTTCGTCTTATCCGGGCGTGAACATTCTCGTCGCGGGTAACTGTGATGAGCGCGGCACGCGTGAGTATAACCTTGCCCTTGGCGAGCGCCGTGCTTCTATCGTGAAGAACTACCTCGTCAGCCTTGGTGTTGACGATGCGCGCATCCAAACGGTGTCTTACGGCAAAGAAAAGCCGCTCGCAATTGGATCCAATGATGACTCTTGGGCACAGAACCGTAACGGCTTCACACAGCTGCTCGACGGTGTTGTTGGCTAAGCCAACTGTATTAAATGCATAAGTTCACAGCCGGGCGTCACATTTTGGCCCCGGCTGTTTCTTATCTACGACTCAACCTTGAAATTCCTCTTTGCGGAGCCTGCCTATGTTGCGTTTGTCCCTGATCCCGGTTGCTGCGGCTTTTGCCCTAACCCTCTCCATGCCAGCGGACGCTCAGCGTCGAAGCGCTCCCGTCTCAAATGGCGTCAGCAGCGCTGAACTCGCAAGCACCGTGAACGAGCTTCGCGTCGCAAATGCTGAGATGAGTGCCCAGATTACAGGTCTTCAATCAGACAATGCTGCCCTAAACGGCAAACTTGAAACACTTGAATTCCTCCTCGGCCAATCGCGCGACCAGATAAATGACATGCAGGGCGACGATGCAGAGATTGGGCGTCTGATCGGCCGGGTCGAGAAAACCCTTCGCAGCCAGCGCTCACAGATCAGCAGCCTAGAAACCAAGATCAGTGCGTTGGAGACGGCACAACGCGCTGCAAGTGCCGTAAACACGCCTAGCGCAACATCATCTAGCACGCAGCAACCAGGCGAACCTCAGATGACCAGCCGCACCATCACACGCGATGGCGGTGAAACGACCATAGTAACAACTGGAACCCCAAGCACAGGCAGCGTCACAACGGCATCCGGGCCAACGCGCATTGTTCGTCGCCCAGCAGCATCAGAGGCAACAACGACGGCCCAGCCTACAGGTTCAGAACCGCAAACCGTGACTGTTACAGGCAGTCGTCAGCTTGAAGGCGGCAGCGCGCTTCCTCAAGGTTCACTTGGTACAATCCCAGCTAGCTCACTCCCGGGTGAAGCAGGCCCATTGTTCGCTGAAGCCAAGTCACGCCTACTTCAGTTTGACTATGCCGGTGCAGAAACCGCGTTCCGGTCATTCCTCAACCAATTCAGTGATGATGCTCAGGCTGGCGAAGCCCAATACTGGCTCGCTGAAGTCCTTTACCAACAAGAGGCGTATCCAGAATCCGGCCAAGCTTACACAACGATGATCCGTGCTTATCCAGATGATCCACGTGCTCCAGAAGCGCTTGCCAAGCTTGCACGCTCAATGCGCCTCGTCGGCGATACTAAGCAGGCTTGCGGCGCATTGAACCTACTGCCGACACGCTATCCAAATGCTTCAGGCGTCACAAAGAACCTCGCGGCGGGTGAACGCGTGCGTTCCGGCTGCGACAGCTAGCCTCTTATGCACTTAGGGGTTGATTTCGATGCGCTCGTCGCACGCTTCAGCCCCAACAAAGCTACCCCTATTGCACTCGGCGTTTCAGGGGGCAGCGATTCCACCGCCCTGCTCATGCTCGCGTCTGATTGGGCGAAAAAGTCGGATCGGCGACTGATCATTCTGACGGTCGATCACCAACTACGCCCAGCCGCCGCTTCCGAAGCGCGTTGCGTAGCCAACATGTCCGCCGCGTTCGGCCACGCGCATAAAACGCTGCAATGGGATACACCACGCAACAGCCAAGCCGCCGCCAGACGGGCCCGCCACCGATTACTCGCCGATGCAGCGCGGCAGGCGGGCGCGTCGGTCCTACTTCTTGGCCACACGCTAGATGATGTGACTGAAACAATCCTGCTGCGACGACGGCGCGGCGTTAGAGGTACAGATGCCGCTGGCCCAGTTATGGCTTCACCAAGCCCGGTTTGGCCTGAGGGTCGAAACCTAACAATTGCCCGGCCTCTGCTTCAAACCAGCAGAGAACAGCTGCGCTAATATCTGGAAGCGCGACAAGTGGGCTGGATTGACGACCCCTCAAACGACGACACTGGGTATGAGCGCATCGCGATCCGCAAACACCTCCTCAAACACCCAAAATGGCGCGGCCCCCTTCGTCAGATAACAAGAGACCTCATGTCTAAGCGTGCCAAAGACGATCATGCACTCGGATTAGCTCTAACGGCATCAGAGAAAGTATCTGTAGAACCAAACGGGCTTTTACACCTCAATCAACACCAGCCGTCTGCGGCTTTGCTTTCAGTCCTCCTCCGTGCCGCGGGCGGGCATGATCACGCAACCCGGCGCAACGCAATCGACGCAGCAATGCTAGATTTCTCAACACCCGGGGATCGCCGAACCTTGGCTGGCGCATGGCTCCAGAAAACGAAAACCGGGATGCTGATCGGCCGCGATCCAGGTGAAGCAAACTTGAGAAT
>JAQWGO010000047.1 GCA_029238175.1 Henriciella sp.
CAGCACAAAAAACCAGACTGCGTCAGCAGGCTGGATACAGAGCTAAGGCGCATCCAGATTGGGTGCGGGTTGTAATGCCAGCCTTTCGGCGTGGCTGTTAGCATCCAATTTGGATGCGCCTGCGGCGGCGCGTTGCTCATATCTTGTCTTTGCTGCCTCTAGGGCTGCAATGATCCTGGCCTCTATTTGGTATCTCATGGGCAAGCCCACCGTCGGGCAGGTTGCTGCCCGGGGCGATACTATACAGACCCGACTGAAACCGGGCACGGGGTTTCGGTTCCACCACGCCTAGCCACAGACCGCCGCTCCCGCCCTCAAAACCACGCCGTTCGCGATCAGCCCTGTGTGAGAATGGGATATGCGGAGTATAGGTCTAGTGCTGTGGGGCGGGGATAGATTTATTTTTCACCGCAGAAACTGTTCCCATGCTTGGCACCTGAACAGAACTGGTAGGCAGACACATTCCGATGCGAATTTATGCGCGATCAAGGAAGTTGTTGGCCGTCGTGGCCCACCGCATAGATTGAAACGAAATTTTGTTATCAAACTTGCAGAAACCGACCGATCGTGCGATTACTAAGTATGGGAAAAGGCTCTCTTACAAAAATTCATGTCGTCGAAACAGCGTTGAATGAGGCCGTATCGTCGGGTCTTGGTGGTCTTTCATTCGGCACTTTGGCGAACGCCACCGGGCTATCTAAATCAGGTCTATTTGCACATTTCTCATCCAAAGAAGATTTGCAAAAAGCGGTCGTGGAAAAGGCAATCGCTCTATTCATCGCGAATGTAGTCGCGCCGGCACGTCGTCAGAAAGCAGGCCGCGATCAGCTTACGGCACTCTATAGCAATCACCTTGATTGGATCGCGGGAAAAAGAGGGCTTCCGGGATGCCCCTTTGTTATCTTCGTTCAGGAATTTGACGACCATAACGGGGACGTTCGCAACGCTCTCATCATGTCACAAAAGTTGTGGCGCAGAGCTTTAGCCAGCGCCGCATCGGTTGCCCAGCAAAACCAACAGATCAATAGACAGGCACATCCCGGCCAAATCGCATTTGAGCTAGTCGGCGCCGCTTTAGCATTTCAAGTATCTCACAATCTGCTTCGCGATCGAAACACGCGGGATCAGGCACTGGTCGCATTCAACCAAATCATTAACTGAAAGAACTCATCATTATGGCACTGGATCAACCAATTAAAAGCACGATCGATCGCGTTTTAAGCGATCACAATTCTGAGAACTACACGTCTGTCGTGCTAAACGTCAATACCGGTGAAAGGGGCACGGTTGCAGAATGGGTGGAGCGCTTCACCCAAGGATGGAATGTCGGGGCTGATCAGCTCGAATATTTACTCTCCATGATCAGTGACGACATTACGCTCCGGGCACCGATCAGTCCGCCAGTCACTTATGGTAAGGAGGATTCCCGCAAAGCATGCTTGCGTACATTCAAGGCGATTCCTGACCTCCGGGCGGACGTTCTGAGATGGAGCAGCTCAGGCGATGCACTCTTTATTGAGATGATTTTCTACGCAACTATAGGCGGTAAGCCGATATCGTGGCCCCATATCGATGTGCTAACATTCAAAGATGGCATTGCGATTGAGCGTGTTGCTTATTTCGATCCTTCTAAGCTTCGAAAATCACTGTTTCGGAACCTCTCGAGCCTCGTCCAACTTTGGCGTCTACGGCGCGGATAAGGACGAATGACAATGAGACTTTACTCAGGCCCGGTCAGCATGTTCAGTGCGAAAGCCGAAATAGCGGCCATCGAGAAAAACATCGATGTTGCCGTTGAGTTTGTACCGTTTAATTTGGCCACGCTTTACGCGCCCAAACATCCGGATGTTGAGCGGATCAATCCGAAGCAGGAAGTTCCCGTCTTGATCGATGGTGCTGTTGAAATCTATGATTCAACCCAAATTTTTGAATATCTTGAAGACCTTGCACCGCAACCTGCTCTTTGGCCTGAAACACTGGAAGCACGCGCACTAGCACGGCGACTAGAGATGGAGTCGGACGAATTCTTTTTCCCAGATGTTATCCGATTTATGCCCGGCCGGGGTTCCAAGTTGAATAATAATGAAATCGAAGATGCTAAGGCGCGTCTGCGGGCCTATTATGCAGCGACCAACAATATCCTGTCAGATCGGCATTACTTGGCCGGTTCTTTTAGCTACGCAGATATAGCGTTCTATGCCGCTGAATTCTTCGCCCGGTTCATAGGTGTCGGCCCGAAAAATGATCTTCCGCACCTCCAATCGTGGCGCACTCGGATGAGCCAGCGCGCGAGCGTCAAGCTGGTGATGGGCAAGATGACGGATTATTTAGGCAGCTTTGGTATAAAAGCCGAGCTTTGATCTAGCCAGATCACTGGCTCTAATTAAATCGCCGGTCCGCTTCGGCTCTGAAGGCGCCCATGATTTTGTCGACGGCGAGGCGGGAGTTTGAGCGGGCGAGCATGCCGAGAATGGGGTTTTTGAACTCGTAATCGATGAAAAAGTGCACGCGGGTTCTGGCTTGTCCCAGATGAGCTGGCTGGGGATCGAATTGCCAACGATTTTTGAGATGTCGAAAGGGGCCGCGGGCCAGACGTACTTCGATGGTTCGGTCGGCCTTGATGGCTTTTACACTGGTCGAGAAGGTCTCATCGAAACCTTTGAAATGCACGTCCGCTTCACCGGTGCAGGTATAAGCGCCCTGCCCGTCTTCAGTTTCATCTGAAACGTTCATTTTCCTGATCCAACGGATGAAGCCGGGATAGCCGCGAATATCACGCACGAGTTCGTACAGATTATCCGCATCATGCGGGATCAAGAGTTGCTCACTAAGCCTTGGCAAACTGGACGTATCCTATGCGGTGATCTGCGCAGCGCGCGCGGCGCGAAGCTGTGCGAAGTCTTCACCCGCATGGTAGCTGGACCGGGTTAGCGGAGAAGCAGACACCATAAGGAAGCCTTTGGCGCGGGCGATTTCTTCATACGCGGCGAACTCCTCCGGGGTGACATAACGATCAACGGCGGCGTGTTTGCGCGTTGGCTGGAGGTATTGACCAATGGTGAGGAAATCGATGCCAGCAGAGCGCATGTCATCCATAACCTGCATCACCTCTTCCTTGGTTTCACCAAGCCCGACCATCAGGCCAGATTTGGTGAACTGACTTGGATCGCGGTCTTTGACTTTTTCAAGAAGGCGCAGCGAATGGAAGTAGCGCGCGCCGGGACGGATATTGAGGTACAGGCGCGGAACGGTTTCGAGATTGTGATTGAACACGTCAGGCTTAGCGTCGATGACTTTGGCTTCCCAGCCATCTTTGCGCAGGAAATCTGGCGTTAGAATCTCAATTGTTGTGCCGAGGGAAGATTCGCGGATCGCGTTGATCGTATTGACGAAGTGCATCGCGCCGCCATCCTCTAGATCGTCGCGATCAACGGACGTGATGACAACATGCTCTAGGCCCATCTCTGCGACGGCGAGGCCGACCCGGCGCGGCTCATCTAAATCTAGCGGTTGAGGTTTGCCGGTGATGACGTTGCAGAAAGAGCAGGCGCGGGTGCAGGTATCGCCCATGATCATCATGGTCGCGTGCTTTTTATCCCAGCACTCCCCGATGTTTGGACAACCGGCCTCTTCGCAAACGGTCACGAGGCCTTTCGACTTCACGATCTCTCGTGTGGCGGCATAGCCCTTGGACGTTGGCGCTTTAACGCGAATCCAGTCGGGCTTGCGCAGAAGCGGCGTATCAGGGCGATTGCGCTTTTCCGGGTGCCGATGCTTCGGCTTAGTATCGATGATCGTGGCCATGTCGTCTAAATGGCGTGGAATGGTGCTTTCGGCAAGCACCGCTACGGCATGGCTGTGTTGCCAAAGACAGCTATTCGTAGCGGAATCACTTGCGTCGCTCACCATATGTGACACTTTGTTGCAAAGATTTACGCAGCCGGAGCATAATCCCCGCATGACAGATCAGACTATTCCTGCGCCACTTCCGTGGAAAGCAAGCGCCGCCAAGACCGATATTTTCTCGGCAATCATCAAAGCCTCTAAGAAGTTTGGTAGCAGTAAGATTGCCATCATGGACGGTGATGGCACAGAGGTCGATTATAAGACCATTCTGCGCGGTGCATTCGCACTAGGCTCAGCTTTGGGTAAGAAATTCGACAAGCGGGAAACTGTTGGGATTATGTTACCAACAAGTACGGGCGCAGTCGTTGCGTTCTGCGCCGTTCTGGCGAGTGGACGTCTGCCAGCGATGCTGAACTTTACCGCAGGATCGGCGAATTTGAAATCTGCGATGAAGGCAGGTCAGATTACGAAGATCGTCACCGCTCACAAGTTTATCGAACTAGGCGCGTTGGAGCCGTTGGTCTCAGAATTGGAACCTGTAGCGGAATTTATCTATCTTGAGGATGTCCGCGAAGAGCTTGGCCTGATGGATAAGGTGGCTGGCGCACTTGGGCCGATGCTTCCCGGCCTGTTCCATAAGAAGCAAAGTCATACAAAGCCGGGTGTCGTTTTGTTTACATCCGGCACAGAGGGCGAGCCGAAAGGCGTTGTGCTTTCACATCATAATATCGTCGCTAATATTGAGCAGGTTCGGTCGCATATTGGTTTGGATCCGAAAACCGACAGTGTATTTAATCCGCTGCCGACCTTCCACTGTTTTGGACTAACAGTTGGCGCATTGTTGCCGCTTGTTGCTGGTGTACGTGCCGTCTTTCACCCTAGCCCGCTTGCCCCGCGCGAAATCGCGAACCGGATCGAAGAAACGGGCTCTACCATATTGCTGGCGACAGACACGTTTATCAATCAGTACGCACGCGTAGGTAAACCCGGGCAGCTGGACACTATACGCCTCGCTGTTTGCGGCGCTGAACGCGTACGCGACGAAACACGCGCCTTTGTCCGCAAGAAGTTCAACATTGAAATCCTTGAAGGTTATGGCGCGACCGAAGCTTCACCCGTTGTTGCTGCTAATAGTATGGAGCTGAACAAGCCGGGCACAGTTGGCCGTCTATTGTCCGACATGGAGTGTGAACTGGTCCCTGTCGAGGGTATTGATGAGGGCGGCAAGCTTCGCATTCGCGGCCCTAACATTATGATGGGTTATATGCGGTCATCCGCGCCGGGCATTATTGAGCCGACGGATAATGGTTGGCACGACACGGGCGATATCTGCGTTCTGGATGAAGACAATTGCATTCGGATTATGGGACGGGTCAAACGCTTTGCTAAAATTGGCGGTGAGATGGTGTCTTTGGCAGTCGTTGAGAATTGCGCCAGCGCGATTTGGCCCGACGAGATGCATGCTGCAGCTGCGGTTCCGGACCCGCGCAAAGGTGAGCAAGTCATACTACTGACGACGGCGAAAGAAGCTGACCGCAGTGCCCTGCTCGCATGGGCGCAATCGCATGGCGTGTCTGAACTGTCTGTTCCGCGCAAAGTTTTCCATGTTGACGAGATCCCGGTCTTGGGAACCGGCAAGGTGGATTATGGCGGCGTGGGCAAGAAAGTTAAAAACCTGGTCGAGCCGATTTAGCCACTAGGCTTTTTTGACAATACGAAGATCACGATCGGCTGCAGGTTTGCGTTTCGCCCGCTTTAGGCGAGCAGGCTCTACAGGTTCGTCTATTGCATCCATTGGTTGCAAGTCTATCAAATGGCCAAGGTTTGCCAGCGGTTTGGGCCGACTAATCATAAAGCCTTGAAGTTCGTCGCAGCCATTATCTGTCAAGAAATCAGCTTGTGATTGGGTTTCTACGCCCTCGCCCGTGACACGCATACCCAGCGCTTTGGCGAGTTGTAGGGTCGCCTTTGTGATCGCGCGGCTGTCTTCGCTGGTCTCAAGGTCTTCGGTGAAAGACTTGTCGATCTTAAGTTTGTCGAACGGGAACTGGCGTAAGTAGCTGAGTGAAGAGAAGCCCGTCCCAAAATCGTCAAGAGCGATACGGACCCCTATATCCTTTAGCTGGCGAAGCTTATCCATCGTATATTCTGTATCAGTCATCATCACAGATTCAGTGATTTCGAGCTCAAGGCGATGGCGCGCGATGCCGTTCGCGCCGAGCGCATTTACGATGGTTGGAACGAGGCTCTCACTATGCAGCTGAAGCGGTGAAATGTTGATCGCGATACGCATATCATCCGGCAAAGCACGCGCTTCCGATAGCGCCTGACGTAGGACCCAATCGCCGATGCGGGTGATGTTGCCAGTATCCTCAGCAAACTCAATGAAGGCGTCTGGCGACAGAAGACCTTTGCTCGGGTGTTGCCATCTCAAGAGCGTTTCGCAGCCTACGATTTCCTTAGACTTCGCATCGACCAAAGGCTGAAAAAAGAGCCGGAGTTCATTGCGTTCAATGGCTTGGTTCAAGTCGGTTTCAAGCTGACGCTGGGATTGCGCACGATCTTCAAGGCTTTGATCGAAGATTGACCATGTTCCTTTTTGTTGCCCTTTGGCACTATAGAGCGCCATATCCGCGTGCTTTAGAACGACATCAACATCGGAATTGCTTTGAGGTAGAATCTTTACGCCCATCGTTGCACGACATTGAATTGTGCTACCCCACATTTTGTATGGTGCCGCCAGCCTGTCGCAAACATCATCGAGCATCCCATTAAGCTTAGTAGCGTCCGTGAATGGAAGGACCATTGCGAATTCATCGCCGCTAATTCGGGCGAGGATACCGTCTTCACCCACCTCAGCTTGAATGCGTTCACCAAGCTTTTGAAGCACTTCGTCCCCGGCGTGATGCCCCATCGTGTCATTGACCCACTTAAAGTTATCTAGGTCCAACCAAATTAGGGCGTGATTAAGTGCACCGATCTCTGATCTCTGATCTCTGACTCAAGGCTCTCAAATTGGCCGTCAATGTTTCGCGGTTGGGCAAACGTGTGAGCGCATCAAAATGCGCCATGAAGATAATTCGGTCTTCGGCTTGTTTTGCGTTTGTCACATCGGAAGCGACACCCCGAAATCCGACGAACTCTCCTTTTGCAAAGACAGGTTTTCCCGAAAAGCGCCACCACTGAATGGCAGCGTCATCCTCAAGCTGGAGCGTAACATCTCTAAACGGGCGACGTTCGATTATGGCCTTCTCCAAATCTGCTTTTTCAGGAGATGGAACAAACAAATCAAGAAGCGCATCGCCGATGGGCATACGATTGTCGATCTCGGCATGAACATCCTGATTGAGAAGCCGCGGGGCGATCACGCCGCGAATATCGGTTTGCCACAACCAATCCTTGGTCGTTTCCTCAAAATCCTTGAGCAGGAGGCTGATAACCTCTGTCTGCTCTTCCATTGAGTATTGACCAAGCTGTTGCTGGGCGAATTGTGTATAGGCCAATCGTGACGCAAAATAGAGAACGCCCATATAGGACAGCGCCATAATCGATAGGAGTGTATTCCTAGGGTCTTGCTGAATCTGCAATCCGACCAGAACGCCCATGATAATTGGAACCACAAGACCCATCGCAGCATCCGGGATACGACCAATCAATAGCACGCCGCCAAACATCGTTCCGACGAGTAGCATTCCACTTGCCGTCAAACCAATTGAATCTGAGAATGGAATAACGATCAGGGCGATCAGGCCCCACAATATTCCGAGAATCGTATTGGCGCGAATAAAAGCATCAAGATGCTGCTTCGTGTCTTGTCCATCTGATTTGAGAGAATTCACACGCCGACGGTATGTTGAGAATGCCATGTATCCCAGCACAACGCACATGATGCCGCCCCACAGGAAGACAGCGCCGCCCATCGTGGTTTGATAGAATGACAGAACGAGCACCATCACATTCAACAAGCATGCGAGAATACTGACATTGCTAAGCTCGGAAACGTTCGCAAGTTGTGCAGCCTCAACACGCGCCAATTGCTCATCGGTCATGTCGAGTTTGCCAATCAAACCCGCTGACTTAAGCTCTCGCTTAAAGCGTTTCGCGATACTGCGCCCCATTACGGACCCTCACATTGCCTTTATGGCCGTTTGATGGAATGGCTAACGCAAAGGCATGAATATCCATGAAGCCAAGTCGGGCAAATTTTATGGAATTTTATCAGGCTTGTAGTTTGACTAAGCGACGGAAATTAAAATGAGCCAAGCACCCCTAATTCTTGCAATGGACCAAGGCACGACATCGAGCCGCGGATTGGTATTCAATCAGGCTGGCGAGATCGTCGCGTCATCGCAGCAAGAGTTTAAGCAACACTATCCCGCGGATGGTTGGGTGGAGCATGATCCAGGGGATTTGTGGCGGACCTCTATTGAGACAGCGCAAAAGGCCGTTGCTGATGCTGAAGCAACGAGCGGGCGGGTCGAGACGATTGGAATCACCAATCAGCGCGAAACGGTACTGATTTGGGACCGCGCGACGGGCGAGCCTATCGGCAACGCATTGGTTTGGCAGGATCGAAGAACCGCGAAAGCGTGCGCCTCGCTGAAAGATGATGGATATGAGTCGATGGTGTCGGCGAAGACCGGACTATTGTTAGACCCCTACTTCTCCGCCAGCAAAATTGCTTGGTTGCTGACCAATATTGACGGGGCGCGAGCGCGGGCAGAAGCTGGCGAACTCGCGTTTGGTACAGTTGATACGTTCTTGGTTTGGAAGCTGACGGGCGGGCGCTCGCATGTGACTGATGAAACGAATGCATCGCGTACAAGCTTGTTCAATATCCATGAGAACGCGTGGGATCAGGACCTTCTAAACTTGTTTGGTATTCCGGCGTCCCTACTGCCTGAAGTGAAGCCGAGTGCCGCTGATTTTGGTGAGACTGAGCCGAAGCTATTTGGGCGGGCGATCCCAATTCAGGGGATTGCTGGCGATCAACAAGCCGCCGCGTTTGGACAAGGCTGCACGAAAGCGGGCATGGCGAAATCGACTTATGGTACGGGGTGTTTCCTGCTGATGCATACTGGTACTGAAGCGATAACTTCAAGTAACCGGTTGCTGACAACGCGGGCCTGTCGGACTGGCGGCACGCCTGCATTTGCGTTGGAAGGATCGATCTTTATTGCTGGCGCCGTGGCGCAATGGCTGCGCGATGCTTTGCAGATTATTGATGAAAGCCCGGAGACCGAGGCGATCGCAGCAGAGCTTGATAGCAATGGCGGCGTGTATTTGGTTCCGGCGTTTACAGGACTAGGCGCGCCGCATTGGGACGCGGAGGCGCGGGGGGCTATCTATGGTCTGACGCGGCAATCTGGACGCGCCGAGTTTGTTAGGGCGGCCCTTGAGTCCGTTGGGTATCAAACAGCTGACCTGCTGAAGGCCTTACGGTCAGATGGTGCCGTGGTTGGAACGGTACGGATTGATGGCGGCATGTCACAGAATAACTGGCTTGCGCAGTTCATTTCTGATGTTGCGGATGCGCCGTTGGAGCGTCCTGCGAATGTAGAGACGACCGCATTGGGCGCAGCGAAGCTCGCCGGCATTCAGGCAGGTATTTGGCCGGATGATGAAAGCCTTGATGCGCTATCAGGCGGCATGACGAGCTTTGTGCCGAAGATGGCAACAGCTGACCGAAAAGCACTGCTGAGAGAGTGGGATATAGCGGTTAAGACGACGCGTTATCGCGAAGAGCTGCGGGCGAAAGCCTAAGAAACTAAAACCTCTGCATTCCAGCCGTCAAAACCGGGCTCTACACCGTCTGGTAGTTCAGACTTCAGGGTTTCATAGTCAAAATCGACGTGCAGGTTGGTAAGAACGGCGTGTTTAGGCTTTAGCTGTTCTACCCATGCCAGGGATTGCTCTAGATGTGCATGCGTTGGATGGGGCGTATAACGCAGGGCATCGATGACGAGTAAGTCGAGGTCTTGTAGTTCAGTTAGCGTTGCATCGGGCAACATGTTCAGATCGTTACAGTAGGCAAGATTGCCGACCCGGAAGCCTAGAGAACGGATGCGTCCGTGTTCCTGATCTAATGGCAGGAATGGAATGCTACCACCTTCGCCGCTGACCTCAAACGGGTTGTAGGTTTGGATTTTTGGCTGCAGGTCCAAAATGGCTGGATAACCACCCTGCCCTTCGAAGCAGTAGCGAAATTTAGGGAACAGCGTTTCGTAGGTCGCATCATCTAGATACGTCGTAATCTGGGCCCGATTGCGAATTGCCAAGGCGCGCACATCGTCAATACCGTGGGTTTGATCGGCGTGATCATGTGTAAAAATGATTGCATCAAGACGCTGAACTTCTGCGTCCAAAAGTTGTTCTCGCAGATCCGGTGATGTGTCTATCAAAACGCGTGTCATTTGCGCTGGTGAGGCAGTATTGTAGCGGTCGATCAGCGCCGAACACCGCCGACGACGGTTCTTCGGTTCCGCTGGGTCGCAGACGCCCCAATCGCCGCCGACACGCGGGACACCGCCAGATGATCCAGTCCCGAGCAGGGTTAGGCGATAAACGTCACTCATGACGCGATCTTCGAAAATAGGCGCAGTGCATTTGCCTCACAAATTTCACCTATTTCATCGCGGGTCTTACCGTGTAGGTTTGCCAATGCATCGGCAACATATGGTAAGTATGCAGGTTCATTCCGGCGCCCGCGATAAGGCATGGGTGTCAGGTATGGGCAGTCAGTTTCTAGGATAACACGGTCGAGTGGCACGCCCTCTATCACTGCGCGAACGTCTTTGGCGCTTTTGAAGGACAAAATGCCGGACACGGAAACGAAAGCCCCGAGCGCCAATCCACGCTGACATAAGTCTCGCCCGCCCGTATAGCAGTGAAGCAAGATTGGAAATTCGCCCTTGGCTGTCTCTTGTTCAAGTATCTGAGCGGTAAGGTCATCGGCTTCGCGGGTATGGACAATCACAGGTAGCTGCACTTCGCGGGCGGCCGTGATGTGGGTACGGAAGCTCGCTTCCTGCTGGTCTTGTGGACTGTACCCATAGTGCAAGTCCATTCCCGTCTCACCGATTGCGATGACTTTTGGGTCGGACGCCAGCGCGACAAGATCCTGCGCAGTTGTGTCAGTGAAGTCTTTCGCATGATGCGGATGCGTTCCGGCGCTGCACCAAATATCAGGATTGGCGTCTGCAATTTCTTTGACTTTTGGAAAGCTGTCGAGCCGCTCACAGATCGCGAGCATACGAGTAATGCCAGCCTCACGCGCGCGCGAAAGCACTTCCGGCAAGTCCTTTGCATAGGCTTCTGCGTGTAGATTTACGTGTGTATCGAACATAGACTAGGCGCTTACTGCCTTTAACCCCTGTTGCAAGGTGGCAAACAGTTTGCCCGCTGTCTGGAGCGGCGTTAGGTTCAGGGCGTCGGCGGTGGAGCGCACCTCATGCAGGGCAAGCCAAGTCTTGCCTAGCGCCGGTTTGTCTTCAGCCTCTAAAGCGGTCCATTGCATGAGCGTATCTGCAAAAGCGCTAAGGGCGCCGGGGTCGCTGACGGCGGCACTGATCGCGGACGACGCAACGCCGGGCGAAGGTTTGAGCGGTGTTTTCAGAAGTGCGCGTGCGGCCTGCACAGCTTTCGCGCCGCCTGATTGGCTAAGCTCAACGCCATAACCGGGTCGGCCATTCGCGAGCTTTGCGGCCAGACTCACATCGCCATCAAAGCCTTCAAGTACTGTCCGCGTATCTTGATCCGACAGGGGGTAGAGCCGCAGAACTTGGCACCGAGAACGGATAGTGGGCAGCATTTGCTTTTGGCCGTGTGACACAAGGATCAGCAGTGCATTTCGCGGCGGCTCCTCCAATGTTTTCAACAGCGCATTCATACCAGAGACGTTCATCTCATCTAACGAGTCGATGACCCCAACACGCCAGCCCGACATCGCGGGACGCAATGAAAAGAAATGGTTCAAGTCGCGGATTTGATCGACGGTGATATCTTGGCGTAGCTTGTCTTTCTCATTCAGCTCTCGCTTTACCCATTTCATATCAGGGTGGCCGCCTGACAAGATGAGTTGCATGACCCTATCATCGGTAGGAGCGTCAGTTGTTTCTGCGCCCAGCATCAATGCGGCGATACGTTTTGCAAAAGTGGATTTTCCAATACCGGACGGCCCCTGAAATATCCATCCATGGTGTAGTCGGTTAGACGCACGCGCTGCCAAGAAACGCGCCTCAGCATCCTGGTGACCAATGAGAGGGAAAGCCGCCGTCATTGTGCGCCTAACGCGTCAATTGCGGTCAATGCGTTCGCCAGAACATCTTCGACGGGCTGTAGCGCGCTTATGACTGTGCAGCGGTTAGGTTCATCTTTGGCGATGGCTAAGAAGGCGTTTCGGATATTCTGGTGGAACTCCATGCCTTTGGCCTCAAACACATCCGTAATGTCACGGGCCATCCGGCGTGCCGCCAAGTCTTCTGGGGCGGCGTCCAGAATGAGCGTCAGATCAGGTGTCGTGTCGCCAACAACCGCGCGCTCAAACTGTTTCAGAACAGACATGGAAACGCCCTGCGTGCTTTGATAGGCCCGGGACGAATCTGCGAACCGGTCACAGAGGACCCACAGGCCGCGATCCAAGGCTGGGCGGATTTGCCGGACCAAATGGTCTTCACGCGCGGCGTTCATCAAAAGTGCATGTGCGAGCGGGGACCATTCGTGATCATCTGGCGGATTAAGGGCGAGTTCGCGTATCTTCTCAGCCAATGGCGTGCCGCCAGGCTCTCGCGTCACAACCACAGATATGCCGCGATCTCGCAGAGCGGGAACGAGACCAGCGATCAAGGTCGACTTGCCTGTCCCCTCGCCGCCCTCAAACGTTATGAAACGCCCACGCGCCATTCTATTCTCCGCCGCTCATCTTGTAGCTAAGACCCTCAATGGCTTTACCAAGAAATCCTAGCCGCGCCACATTTTCGGTTGCGATGAGGGGTAGTGAGATTGGGTCCTTACCTTCGATCGTTACGATAAGCTGGGCCAATTCATCGCCTGCAGTAATCGGGGCTTCAATGAGACCGTTATAGACGATCTCACTCGTGCCTTTTGAGAAAGCGCGTTTGTGGGCCGTCACGTCCATATCGTCTTCTAGACGCACGCCGACGGTGCGGGCTTCGCCCATCCATACATCCAGTTCAGCCAAACGCTTCTCGCCGCCCTTGATGGTGCGGGTTTCAAAGGCAGAGAACGCAAGACGCATAAGGCGTTCAGCCTCTAATGCCCGATCTCGCGAAGTTTCCATGCCATTGATCACAAGAATGCGACGATCACCATCGCGAACCGCGGACGCCGTAAGTCCGTATCCAGAAACACTTAGGTGGCATGTCTTTAGACCATCCGCGCCATTCATCGTTCCCAGAAGCGGGTTACGGTTTGTCTGGCGAATGCCATTCCATGTCATTTCAGGGATCGAATAATAGGCGTAATATTGCGGAAACTTGGAGATTTCGGACTGGGCAAGGCGCGCCAGATCGCTGGCTGAGATACGGTGCCCGTCAGCGTCTAAACCGCTCGCATTTTTGAAGCTGGCCGTCGTTAGGCCCATCTCTTGTGCGAGCTCCGTCATTTCACGCGCGAACGCCTCTTCCGATCCGGCGAGACCTTCGGCAAGAACAATGCAAGCATCATTACCAGACA
>JAQWGO010000099.1 GCA_029238175.1 Henriciella sp.
CGCAAGGTTAGCTTGTGGACCACGGCAATTCCTAAAAAAACAGCATGTTCTGGAAGTACACTTTTCGTATCCCGATCCAGGCTACGCAGCTGCCTATGATCAGGTTTTTAAATGCCCCGTGACTTTTTCCAGTCATTGGAACGCCCTTAGATTACATCCCGAAACCTCCACCTGGCCTATCGCAACTCAGCCAGATTACGCTTTCGAGATTCTCACTGATTACGCTAACCAAAAAATTGAGAACGATAATTATAGGAAAACAACGCGGCACCAAGTTGAGCAATACTTGAACGCGACACTTCATACTGGAAAGGCAAATGCCGATGAGGCAGCACAGAGTCTCGGTATCAGCCGCCAAACCCTATACCGCAAGCTTAAAAGCGAAAGCACGTCCTTCCGCGAAATTATCAAAGACACTCGCCAAGTGTTGGCAACAGAATACCTAAGCTCGGACAATTTATCAGTCAGTGAAACTGCCTATCTATTGGGCTATTCTGATCCAGCAGCGTTCTCTAGAGCATTCAAACGAAACACCGGGCTATCGCCCCGAAGTTCTGGTATCCAGTAAAAGCCACCTGATAGTGCTTATCCAATTTTCGGATCAGCACGAGTTCAATTCAACTGAGGTGGTGCCCGCGGCCGGACTTGAACCGGCACTCCTATACAGGAAACAGATTTTAAGTCTGGCGTGTCTACCGATTCCACCACGCGGGCCCAGAGAGTTTGAATTATAGGCGGTGCCTCAAACACACAACCCATTATGTGAAAGCAAATGGTCGGAACGGCAGGATTCGAACCTGCGACCCCTTGACCCCCAGTCAAGTGCGCTACCTGGCTGCGCTACGCTCCGACGTGAGACGCGGTATAGGCGACAGCATAGGTTGATTGCAATGAAAGAATTCGGGTTTAGGCCGCCTTCTTGAAACGCGCTGCATCTAGGCGAGCTTTGATATCAGTTAAATCTGCCAACATCGCCTCTAAACGGTTGCCCGTCGCCCGCGGCATATCTTCCGCAGGTCTGGCTTTAAAGGCCTGACGAACCGTTTCCTGCATCTCACGCGCCGGACTAATTTGCGGTTCTGCAGAGGCAACTTCAACAGGCGTTACTATTCGAACATCGCCCAACAAAACGCTTTCGACGCCCTGCTGAGATAGAAGTTTTTCGGCGCCTTTCAGCGTCATACCTTTGTCATGCACCAGGGTCTGGATCGCGCGCAGCGATTGCATATCGTCAGGACGAAACATGCGGCGTCCGTCACGGCGTTTCAAAGGCTTGATAAACTTGCCAAATTTGCCTTCCCAATACCGTAAAACATGCGGCTGAAGGCCCAGCTCATCTGCTGCTTCCCCAATCGAACGATACGCATCAACAGATTTTTCGATCTTACGAGCAGCAGACTTGGACATAGTTTATCTCTTTATTGGCTAGCCTCCGACGCGGTCTTTAAGCATCGGAGAGGGTTTGAAGGTCACAACCCTGCGCGCCGAAATCGTTGCCTCAATACCCGTCTTAGGGTTACGCCCCTCACGGGCGGCTTTGCGGCGAACATTAAAATTGCCAAATCGCGATAGCTTTACAGACCCGGTCTCTTCCAGGCTCGCGCTAATGATTTCCAGCATTCGGTCTAACAGGTCCGAGGATTCCTGACGCGTTAAACCCACCTCACGCACAACGGCGTCAGTTAGCTCTACACGGGTTAAAGTCGATTCACTCAAAGGTCAGGCTCCTCATAGTTAATAATAAGGGGCCAGTTCTTAACGAAGTACGAAAAATTTAAAGACGGAAGAGGCTAGCGCCCCACGAAAACCCACCGCCCATCGCTTCGCTAAGGACCAACTGGCCCGGTTGAATGCGACCATCGCTGACAGCTGTGTGTAAAGCAAGAGGAATCGACGCCGCAGACGTATTCCCGTGAAGCGCGACAGTTGAGATGACTTTGCTCTCATCGAGCTTCATTTTTTTAGCCACGCCATTCAGAATGCGCTGATTGGCCTGATGCGGTACGAACCAATCGACATCATCTGACGTGATACCTGCTTCTTCGTATACCGCTTTGATCGCACTCGATATATTCGTAACGGCATGTTTGAAAACTTGATTTCCAAGCATCCGAACATGACCAACCGTTCCGGTAGACGACACGCCACCGTCGACATGCAGCAAATCACTTTTGGTACCGTCCGTACGAATGTGATGTGTGAGAATACCGCGATCACCGACATCCGCCGCGCGCTCAGCGGTCAAAACGACAGCTCCGGCGCCATCTCCAAACAGCACGCAAGTTCCGCGGTCAGACCAATCGAGAATACGTGTGAATGTTTCCGCGCCAATAACCAGCGCCGTTTTGAACAGACCGCATTTCAGCATTGAATCAGCTGTTGCCAGCGCGAATAGAAAACCAGAACAGACAGCCTGAACGTCAAACGCGGCGCCGCCAGAAAGTCCAAGCTTGGCCTGAACAGCGGTCGCCGTGGCCGGGAATGTTTTATCAGGCGTAGTAGTCGCCAATACAATCAAGTCAACGTTCGCAGCTTCGATGCCAGCATGACTTAAAGCAACTTTAGCCGCCTCCACAGCCAGATCAGAAGTAAGTTGGTCGTCAGCAGCGATATGGCGTTGTTTGATGCCAGTTCGATCCTGAATCCATTGATCATCCGTCTCGACAATCTTGGCCATATCATCATTGGTCAAGACACGTTCAGGCAGGTAACCGCCGGTACCACGAATGATGCTGCGGATTTGGGTCACTCCGATACCTCGCTAAGGCCGATCTCCGTAGTGTCTCGCTTGAGTCCGTCTGCAACTTCTTCCATGTATCGACTGCCAGCGAGGTCAGCTGCCAAGCTCACCGCTGTGGCGTAGCCCTCAGCATCCGTGCCACCATGGCTTTTAACGACCACACCGTTCAGGCCAAGCAAAACGCCGCCGTTTACGTTGGAAGGATCCATCTTCGCTTTCAGGCGTTTCAGACCCGACGAAGCGAGCGCTGCGCCGACTTTGCTAGCCGTACTGGACGTCAAAGCTTCACGCACATAAGTCGCGACCAACCGTGCTGTACCTTCTGCGGTTTTCAGCGCGACATTTCCTGTGAACCCATCGGTCACAACAACATCCACTGCGCCAGTCGAAATATCGTTGCCCTCAACATAACCCCGGTAATCAAGTCCAAGCTCAGGTTCACGCAGACGTTCAGCCGCAAGTTTTAGTGTGTCGCGGCCTTTTTCATCCTCGGACCCGATATTCAGCAGACCGATGGTGGGTTTGGCTTTCCCCGTAACGGCCCGCGCATAGGCTTCGCCCATAATCGCGAACGTCACGAGTTGATCAGAATCCGCGTCCAGGTTCGCCCCCACATCCAGAACCACAGAGCGCCCGGCAATTGTCGGCCATATCGCCGTCATGGCCGGGCGGTGAACGCCCTCCATCTTGCGAAGTGACAGCATAGAGAAGGCCATTAGCGCGCCGGTATTACCAGCTGAAACGGCGGCGCCAGCGCGACCTGCTTTGACAGCCTGAACAGCGCCCCACATGCTAGTGCCTTTGGCACGGCGCAGTGCGGCAGATGGCTTATCACTCATCCCGACAACATCATCATGGTGCTTAATGATACAACGGTCTTTAAGTCCGCGAGCTTCGATGCCCGCAGTAATTTCATCAGAGCGCCCATGGACTTCAAACTGAACGTCAGCGCGTCGCCTCGCAAATAGTTTCAAACCATCAAGCACAACACCCGGTGCGGCGTCACCGCCCATAGCATCTATAGACAGAATAAGGCTGGCCATTCGGCAAATACTCCACGCTGCCTTGATCTGCTGGCAACCTAGGCGGCGTTAGTTGTAAACGCAACGCATCTCTTGTCGGTAAATCCCTGCTTTGCAGCTATGCATCGCTCCATGGCGCAATCCCAGCGAGCGCATCGGCCTCAGCCATCACTGACAAAGCGCGTTCAGCGGCCTGCACCCAATCGGCAAGAGCCCGCGCTTTCATATCATCACTATTGACGTTTTTAACCAAGCTCCGCGTCAACGCATTCGTCGCATCGTCCTCATCGAACGCACCATCTATGGCTCTCGCAAGGCCAAAGAATTCTTCACCCATCTTGCGAATTTTGCGAGCGATTGACGAGTCGCCAACGCCTTCTTCACGCAGAGCATGATCAAAACTCGAAAACACATTCTTGTAGACGCCGTCAGCTAAAGCGCGGCCATCATTATCAAAATCACGTAGCCGACGCATGACGAGCGTTGAGACCAGCGTCACCATATGGAAGCGGCCCTCTAACGTGTCCTCAACCAATCCTTGCTGGAATGGCATGGTGTCGCGAGCTTTCTCCATAATAGCACTATGCCAGCGGGAGGCTGCCTCGCGAACGGGCTTGTCTTTCTTGAACCAGCCAAACATATCTCAACCTTAATCTTTGAAGCGGCGACCAGTATGCCGTCAACGCTTGCCTTTAGACCACATTCACCGTTATCTCAGCCTTGATTAGCAGGAGTACCCCAATGGCGCGACGTGTCATTCTCGCATCTATCGTTCTGGCAAGCCTGACAACGGCCTGTATCAGTCCGATTAAAGACTATCACGGCTATACTGCGGACGAAATCGCACCAAGCGCTGTAACACCAGGCGAGGACACACGCGCAAGCGTGCTTGCCCAGCTTGGATCGGCGTCGACGGAAAGCGTTTTTGATGAGAACACTTGGTTTTACATCACGACTCAGCGCGAACGGTTCGCCTTCCTGAACCCAAGCATCGACTCACGTTCGATCACGGCTATCCGTTTTGGTGAAGATGATAAGGTTGAGGAAGTTCTGACCTATAGCGAAGCTGACGGCGAAGTTCTTAGCTATGCAGCGCGCGAAACGCCAACACGTGGCCGCGAACTTGGCCTCTTGGAACAACTCTTCGGAACAGTGGGCGCGGTCGCTCTTCCGCGGACAGACGAACGCACACCGGGTGACCCGACAGGACGCGGCGGTCGCTAAAGAACGTCTCAAAATATGATCAAAAAAAGCCCCGACCATTTGGCCGGGGCTTTTTCTATTAAGTAAGCGATCCAGCCGAAACTGGATCGCTAAATTTGTCCTAGTGACCACCAGCTAGAACAGCCAGCATCAAGAGCGCCACGATATTCGTGATCTTGATCATTGGGTTGACCGCTGGACCAGCTGTGTCCTTGTAAGGATCACCAACTGTATCGCCAGTAACCGCAGCTTTATGAGCTTCAGAGCCCTTACCGCCATGGTGACCGTCTTCGATATATTTCTTGGCATTATCCCAAGCACCGCCACCTGACGTCATAGAGATCGCCAAGAACAGACCCGTTACAATCACACCAAGAAGCAGAGCACCCACGGCAGCGAACGCAGCCGCTTTACCTGCAATCAGCAAGATCAGAACGAATAATACTACAGGGGCGAGCACCGGCAGTAGCGATGGTACGATCATCTCTTTGATCGCAGCAGTCGTCAGAATATCCACTGCCCGGCCATAGTTCGGTTTAGATGTTCCGGCCATGATGCCCGGATCATTCTTAAACTGGCTACGAACTTCTTCCACAACGGCTTGCGCTGCACGGCCAACGGCCATCATCGACATACCGCTGAACAGGAATGGCAGAAGACCACCGAACAGAAGACCGACCACGACATAAGGGTTGGCGATAGAGAAATCGACAACTCCGATATCGAAGAAGAAACTACCCTCAACCGCATTCGCGGCGAAGTATTTCAGGTCTTCGTTATAAGCAGCAAACAGAACAAGCGCACCAAGACCAGCCGAACCAATGGCATAGCCCTTCGTCACAGCTTTCGTTGTGTTACCAACCGCATCAAGCGCATCAGTCGTATCACGCACGCTGCTTGGGAGTTCCGCCATTTCAGCGATACCGCCAGCATTATCCGTCACTGGACCAAACGCGTCGAGCGCAACAATCATACCCGCCAAAGCCAGCATAGTTGTTGTCGCAATCGCAACACCAAACAGACCAGCAAGGTTAAAGGTGACAATGATACCCGCCATGATCACGATCGCTGGTAGAGCTGTTGCCTCAAGCGAAACAGCCAGACCTTGGATAACGTTCGTGCCGTGTCCAGACTCGGATGCCTGCGCCACAGACTTAACTGGGCGATAGTCAACGCCAGTATAGTATTCTGTGATCACAACGATGAGTGCGGTTACGACCAGACCCGCAATACCGCAAAGGAACAAGTCGAGACCTGTCACAGCGCCGGAAATACCTAGAGCCGCTGCTGCGCCCTCAAGGACACCAAACTGGCTTGGCAATGCAAACTGAACTGCAACGGCTAGACCGACAGCAGACAAAACGCCCGTTACGATCAGGCCCTTATAAAGCGCCCCCATAACATTTGTTGATCCCTTACCGAGCTTCACAAACCATGTCCCGACAATCGACGCCAAGATACAAACGGCACAAATCGCGAATGGGAACAGCAAGATGCTCTGCAAATAATCCTTGCCAGCGAAGTAGATCGCGCTCAAAACCATCGTCGCAACAATCGTCACAGCATAAGTTTCGAACAGATCAGCCGCCATACCAGCACAGTCACCAACATTATCGCCGACATTATCAGCAATCGTCGCAGCGTTTCGTGGATCATCTTCTGGAATACCGGCTTCAACTTTACCGACCATATCGCCGCCAACATCTGCACCCTTGGTGAAGATACCGCCGCCGAGACGCGCAAAGATTGAAATCAGTGAAGCACCAAAACCAAGCGCAACAAGACCATCGACAACCTTACGTTCCGTGCCAGCCTCATAACCCATAACGCCTACAAGTAGACCGTAATAAGAAACCACGCCCAAAAGCGCGAGGCCAACGACCAGAAGGCCGGTTACAGCGCCAGATTTGAATGCCATGGACAGACCGCCCTGCAGGCTTTCGCTCGCAGCTTGCGTTGTCCGCACGTTTGCCTGAACCGATACTTTCATACCAATGAATCCAGCCGCGCCTGATAGAACCGCACCGATGATGAAGCCCAAAGGCACTTCCCAGTTGCGGAATAATATCGCGAGCAAGATAACAACGCCAACGCCCACATAGGCGATCGTTGTATACTGGCGTTTCAGATAGGCGTTCGCGCCCTCCTGAATAGCCTGAGCAATCTCCCACATTCGGTCGGTGCCCGTGCTTGCTTTCATAATGGATCGTGATTGAATCCATCCATACACAATCGCTGCTATGGCAGCGACAAGTGCAATCCAAAACCATAATGTCATGTTCCGGTGTTTCCTTCCCTAATTTCCCGAGTGGGGCGCTATTGCCCCTTATATTTATTGTGAGCCAATGACTGCTACAGTCATGGCGAGTCTGCAAGATTAATCACGCAATGCGCGAATCGGTACTCTACAAGTACCTCTAATGCTCAAACCCTAGGGTTTCGGGGAGGTTAACGCGTTCACCTTTATATGTGAGGCCAAGGCCAGGCGCGGCAACCACGCGGCCTATTCGTGTAAAATGGTCTATCGGGACCACCACGCCGGACTTGGCAATCATCACGATTTGGTAATCATCGCCCCCGGTTACTTGTTTAAGGATATGACCAATTTCATAGGCTTGCATGGCCAATGGAACGTCATCTAAAGCCAGCTCAATTCCAAACCCATTCGTTTTGGTAAGCGTTTGTACGTCTTGCAAAAGGCCGTCAGACACATCCATGGACGCGCTGGACATCTCAGATACAATTCTTGCAATACTGCGGGGCACCAGTTCCGGGACGCGGTATAGTTGGACAAGCTCTGGATCAGTCCCCGCCATGGCTGCCTCTAACCCAAGCACACCAAAGCCAATCTTACCGCTAACCCAAACCGTATCGCCGGCATTAATTTGCCCTGCCCGCCGCACTGGCGCTTCACTGAGACAACGCCCTGTGAGCGTTAGCGATAAAACTAACGGCCCGTCAGTGCTGACAAAATCACCGCCAATTAGATCAAAATCGAACGCCGCCAAATCGCGCGCGATCCCGCTCATTAAGTTGGCGAAGTCAGCTTCAGGGACACCTTTTGGCCATGCCACTGACAGCAAGGCTTCAACCGGCACGGCGCCTTTGGAGTATATATCTGAAACATTCACACGGATCAGTTTCTGACCAACAGTATCAAGCGGATCGCTGGATAGGAAATGTACGCCTTCCACTAACGTATCCATAGTCACAACCTGAACGCCGCCAATAGACAGCGAAGCAACGTCGTCACGCAGGTCCTGCGCGCCATCAGCTTTCACCAAAGGTCGGATATATTTATCGATCCAGATGCGTTCAGACATAAATACAGTCTGGACTAAGCCTCTTCAGGCCGCAAATCCTTAGACACATTATCCAGAACAGCATTTACGAAATTTGCTTCGGTCTTATCGAAGAAATCGTGTGCCAAAGAAACATATTCATCAACCAAAATGCGGCGTGACAATTCTTGATGTGCCACAAGTTCGGCCACCGCCGCCCGCAGGATCGAACGGGTTGTATTGTCGAGGCGCGACAGGCGCCAGCTTTTATTCAAGCGCGCCAGAATTGCTTTATCAATAACCGTCTGGTGTTCGACCGTAGCATTCACAATGCTTTTGAACAGATCAGGGTCAGCCTCTTCGACAGGCATCTCATCAGGGCCCATACCCAATCTGTCATCCATCAGATCGCGGATTGCAGATTTGGCGCTTTGGCCCGTCTGCTCCATTTGATACAGCGCTTGCACCGCAGCCAAGCGTGCGCCTGCACGTCCTGCGCGGATGACTTCGAATGGAATTTTCTGATCAGTCATGGAAGCTCAACATCTATGGGGCGTTTTCAGCCTGCCATTCCCACACCCCTAGTTGCGGGGCAAGCCCCGCCAGCACGGGAAGCTGCTATCGGACGAACTTCTTGCGAAGTTTGAGCATTTCGAGGCAGGCTGTTGCCGCATCATGCCCTTTGTTTTTCTCAGAACGGTTAGCACGCGCCAAGGCTTGAGCCTCGTTTTCAACTGTTAGAATACCATACCCAATGGCCAAACGGCGCTCCGTCGCTAGCCGCATCAGGCCGCGCGCACTCTCACCACAAACATAGTCATAATGCGAAGTCTCACCACGGATAACGCAGCCAAGCGCGACGTAGCCATCATACTTTGCGCTATCAGCCGCCATCGCAATTGCACCCGGCACTTCGAACGCGCCTGGCACCATAATGGTTTCTATTGTGCAATCTTCACCAGAAGCTTCAAGTGTTTCACGAACGCCCGCTTCAAGCTCTTCTGAGATATGCTTATAATAGGGTGAATTCACAATCAGGATGCGATGGGTCATTTGTCTTTAATCCTTAGTCTTGGATAGCGGACGCCACCCCTCAATACTCATTCCGTAGCCGTCAAGTCCTGCAACACGAGTTGGTTCAGTGTCTGACAGATAAATCATTTTGCGAACGCCTAGCTCACGCAGAATTTGCGCGCCAACACCGTACTCGCGGATCGGCGCATGCGCATCACCCGCTTCTGGCGTTTTCATACCAAGACGTTCAGCGAGCGCATTCGGCCGCATCGTATTCACAAATACAACAACACCTGGCTCATCGGCGTCAGCTATAATCTTCATAGCCTTCTCAACTAAGCCTTCACGCGGCCCTTTTTCGCCAAGAATATCAGCCAATACATCTGTACGGTGAACACGAACAATCGTCGTGCTGTCTGGCTCAATCTTACCATGCACGATTGCAATATGTTCGGAGCCATCCAGCGCATTGCGATAGATAACAGTCTTGAAACCATCACCATACGCAGACTGCAAAGGTGCCTCGACGCGTCGCTCAAGATAGCGATCATGCTCACGGCGCCATTCAATCAGATCAGAAATCGTCCCGATCTTCAGATTATGGAATTGCGCAAACGTCACTAGCTCAGGCAAACGCGCCATAGAGCCATCATCATTCATGATTTCACAAATGACGCCCGCCGGATAAAGACCCGCCATGCGTGAAATATCTACCGCCGCTTCAGTATGGCCCGCACGAACGAGCGTACCGCCATCACGTGCAACGAGCGGGAAAACATGGCCCGGAGAAACGATGTCGTTCTCATCTTTGGTTGGATCGATAGCAACCATAACGGTGTGTGACCGATCATGGGCCGAAATACCCGTCGTAACACCTTCAGCGGCCTCAATCGAAACGGTAAACGCTGTGCCCATGCTTTCGCGGTTTTCACGTGCCATCATGTCCAGTTTCAAAGATCGGGCGCGCTCATCCGTCATCGCCAAACAGATCAAGCCACGGCCAAACTTAGCCATGAAGTTCACAGCTTCCGGCGTTGAGAAGCTCGCAGGGATAATCAGATCACCCTCATTCTCGCGATCCTCAGCATCGACGAGGATGTACATCTTGCCGTTTCGGGCATCTTCGATGATCTCATCAATGGACGAAATCGCGGCAGAAAAGTCTTCAGCCATCGGTGCCTCCTTGCGGCGCTTTGTGGGGTTCCGGCGCATCGACGCCAATCATTCTAGCGACGTACCGCGCCAGCATATCAATCTCAAGGTTCACCTTACGACCGGGCTGTAATTCCGCCAGCGTCGTAACTTCCCAAGTATGGGGAATGATCGCCAATTGGAAATCACCATTCGGCAAAGCGTCCGCTACGGTTAGCGAAACGCCATTCACCGCCGCAGAACCCTTTTTCGCAAAATATTTCGCGATATCAGCAGGCGGCCTGATCGTAAGACGCCAGCTTTGGCCTTCCGGCTCCACCGAAACGACCTCGCCCACACCATCGACATGGCCGAAAACAAAGTGGCCGCCAAGTTCTTGGCCAAGTTTTAAGCTCTGTTCCAAATTCACCCGGCTGCCTTCAGTCCATTCACCCAGCACGGTTAATGACAGTGTCTCTGGCACCGCTTCAACGGCAAACCAGCTTCCGTCGCCGCGTTCACCAAAATCAACAACGGTCAGGCAAACACCCGCATGCATGATAGAGGCGCCCATTTCGATACTGTCAGCGGCAAAGCCACTTTCTACTTCAAAACGCGTCAAACCATTTCGGTGTTCGGCTTTTCGGATCGTTCCAACATCGGTGACCAGACCAGTAAACATACGTGCCCTCCTAGGCTTCGCGCACTACATAGGGTGTATGTTGGCAAGCTCCAATCGCTAACGTGGCGCAAACTGCGGCGATACGGTGCAAGTACGCCTATTTGTTGACTTTACGGCACTCTAACTCTGGCACAGGTATAAGCTGTTCAGCGCCCTGCCGCACGATGTAGCAATCTCCATCTTTCAAAAACAGATCGAATTGCGTCGGAATAGCAAGACTTCGAGTCTCCAATCCGCTGAGGCGCGGCGGCAGCACCGAAATCGTCGATTGGGTTGCCAGATCGCCTGCACCAAGTTCTATTTTCGCGACACCCATTTCGGCCGCCAACACAGCTTTCAACTTAGAAATGCTTTCTTGATCGGTTGAGTTAAGAACCGCTGGCTCAGGCATCGCAGCGGTCTGACACGCAGATACAGCACCGCCAAACGCTAGCATGAGCAAAAGGCTGAAGACCCGCATCAGAAGGGCATCCGCATGTCACGGTTGCTCTCATACAGCTCGTCTGCCCGGCTATCTGCCGTTGTTGCAAGTTCACCAAAATTCTCGCCCTGAAACTTTTGCGCGGCAACTTGCAACGCTGACTTCGGCGCGACCGCAGGACATGATCCAGTGTCTCTATACGCGAGCGCAGTTGCCAATAGGCCCTCTGTCTCATCGCCAAGCTCTTTGTTGTAATCATCCGCTGCAACGCAGCCAGTGACCTTCACGCCAAAAGCTTCAGATGAATTATTCGGCACGAACCCATCCGCATAGTCGCCAAAGCCCTTATCATTGGTGCCTTGGAACTGGATCGTATAATAAGTGCGCCCGCAATTGTCGGTTGGGTAGAAGCCAAACGGTTTTCCGCAAGTCGTGCCACCAATAAGGACGATTTCGACATCAACGCCGCGAAGACCATTGATCACTGCTTCGCTCGCACTGCAGGTCCGTTCAGTCGACAAAATGAACACGCGCGGCAGGTTCAATGTTTGAAGCGGTGTTCCATTTGCCAAACTAAACCCAAGTCCAGTGCTATAGAACGGGATCGGCTCATTTACCGCCCCGGTCACCGGGTTTCGGTTTCCTGACGAAGCATTAAACCTCAACAGCTCGAATGTCTTTCCATTCGTTTGCGCCGGGCCAGCGACCATATAACCGAGCTGGCCAGCGACCGCGAGCAAACCACCACCATTGTAGCGAAGGTCCAGAACAAGGTCACTCACGCCCTCTGTACGCATCGCTGACATCGCTTCCGCAATATCCTGTTCTGAGGAGAATGGGCTAAACGTATTGAACAAAATGTAGCCAACTTTGCCCGTCGGGGTGTCGATCGTGCTCATTCGATTCACAGGCTTCTGTGCGATATCCTCAGAGGTAATCGTTACAGAACGTGTCGTACTTGCCCCAACATCTTGAACAGTAAACGTGTTGGTTTGCCCAGCAAGAGGTGGGAATAAGCCATTATTCAAAGTGTCCAGCTCCGCCTGCGTGGCGCCGCCATTCACGATGCTGACGCCATTCACTGAGATGAGCTGCGTGCCACGCGCGAATTGAACCTGACCATTCACAACCTCAGACGCAGGAGAGTTCGGTTCGGTATACTGAATGCGGTAATCACGCGGCACCGATGTCGAGAACGCGACAATCCTGGCACCATATCCCGACGATCCAGCAGAATTCCGGCGCTCAAGAAAATCCTCTGTCGGTTCGCTAAAATGAAAATCGTCTTTGTCTTCGCCCGATGGCGTGACAGCCGTGGTTCGCAACTGATCGAAATACGCAATGCGGCTATTAAATGTACCGGGATCGCGATCTACAACCTCTGTATTCCAAAGATATGTCTCGTTGGTCCATGACCTTAGCCAGAAATTCTCTCTAAGAAGCGTTCCCGCCGTATCGGGAAACCCGTTGCCTTCAATATCGACACCAGTTCGCGGCGACTCACACTGCGCTTCAAAATTACTCGAGGCTTCAAACTGTCCCTGCGTCCATGTCGGCGCTGCTCCACCTGGCGGCGGGGGCGGGGGCGGAGGCGGTGGTGGAGGCGGCGAGAAAGAACTTGGCGGCGGCGATGAACCACCACCTCCGCCGCCACACGCTGTCAACAAAGCCGCAGACGCCAATACAATACTGGCGACCGACACAAAACGCTTAGAAGAAGTCATCATGGACGTGATCACACAATCGAAACGAACCGGATGCAAGCCCTTACTCGGTAAAAAATGCAGTGATCGCCTCATCCGGCGCTTCAGTTTCAATCAGTCAGCACCGTATAAGTTTCCAGTACATCGTCGCCGATCCGCTCGGCTGAAACGCTTTTCCATCGCGGCGCGTTCGCCATTTCGGTCAGTCCCAATGCGGCAATCGCTGGCAATCCGTCACCCCCGATTAGGATAGGCGCACGAAACCACTGAATGACATTGACCAGCCCAGCTTTAACAAAGCTCGCGGCAAGCTTACCGCCGCCTTCAACGAATATACTGTTTATGCCTTCAACGGCGCAGCGATCGATCAAGCGTTTCGGGTCAACACGCCCATCATGACCTGACACTTGCCAAACTTCTGCTTGATCGCTGTATCGTTCGCTGCTGCGCGCGCCTTCGGTAGCTGCTGCGAGCACGACACGGCCCAGTCCAGATGAATTGACCAATCGCGATTCAGGCGGCGTGCGCAGCGAACTATCGGCCACAATCCGGACTGGCTGCTTCGCAGGCAAAGGGATCGTTCGCGCCGTTAACAGGGGATCGTCGGCCAGCACCGTTCCAACACCAACTAGAACGGCATCATGCTCGGCACGCATCCTGTGAACCCGCGCTCGGCTTTCAGAGCCTGTAATCCATTGGCTAACGCCATTGGACAGCGCGATTCGGCCATCCATGCTTGTCGCAATTTTCAGTGTTACTGACGGTCTACTCACTCGTCATCTTCCAATGAAGTCTGCTCAATAAAGTGCGCGAAATCGGACGGATCGCCGAAGTCCTTATAGACGCTTGCATACCGCACATACCCAACTGGATCGACTGCACGAAGGCTTTCCATAACGAGTTGTCCGATATCTGAAGAAGACATCTCTGTCTCTCCGCTACTTTCAAGTTTTCGAACGATACCCGACACAAGCTGGTCAACTTGTTCAACCGATACTGGGCGTTTTCGCAAAGCAATCGAAACTGAGCGAACAAGCTTATCGCGGTTGAACGCTGTCCGTTTTCCATCCCGCTTAACAACGGTAATTTCCCGCAACTGCACACGCTCAAACGTCGTGAATCGCGCGCCGCAATTTTCGCAGCCGCGACGCCGCCGCACCGCCGTATTATCCTCAGCAGGCCGACTGTCTTTTACAGCCGTGTTTTCAGATCCACAAAACGGACAACGCAAATTTTTAGGCTCCTAGGCCGTTATAGATTGGGAATTTGGAAGTCAGTTCAATAACTTCCGCCCGCACTTTGTCTTCGGTCGCCTTACTATCACCTGAAGCCACGGCTTCAACAATCTCAACAATCCAGCGTCCGACTTGGGCAAACTCTTCGGTTCCAAACCCACGGGTCGTTCCGGCAGGGGAGCCAACGCGAATTCCACTCGTAACCATCGGCTTTTCCGGGTCAAATGGCACGCCATTTTTGTTGCACGTAATATATGCGCGCTCCAGAGCCTCTTCTGCATCGCGGCCCGTTACACCTTTTGGGCGAAGATCGATCAGCGCGAGGTGCGTATCCGTGCCACCCGATACAATATCAAGACCGCCATCTTTTGCCGCCTTCGCCATCGCCTGTGCATTCGCGATCACATCTTGCACATATTGCTTATAGGCAGGCGTCAGTGCCTCGCCAAACGCGACAGCCTTGCCCGCGATCACATGCATCAATGGGCCGCCCTGAATACCGGGGAAGACTGCGGAGTTCACTTTCTTCGCAATATCCGCATCATTGGTAAGCACCATGCCGCCGCGTGGGCCACGTAGCGTTTTATGGGTCGTCGTCGTTGCAACATGACAATGATCAAGCGGATTGGGATGCGCTCCGCCAGCAACCAAACCTGAGAAGTGCGCCATATCCACAAGGAAATATGCCCCAACCTCATCAGCAATCGCCCGAAATCTAGCAAAATCGATCTCACGCGGGTACGCTGAGCCACCCGCAATGATCAATTGCGGCTTGTGCTCTTTCGCCAAAGCTTCGACCTGATCGAAATCGATCAAATCATCTTCACGACGAACGCCATACTGAATGGCATTAAACCACTTACCAGACTGATTCGGGCGCGCGCCGTGCGTAAGGTGTCCGCCAGCATCCAAACTCATGCCTAGAATGGTATCACCCGGTTTTATGAGTGCTTGAAAAACCGCCTGATTCGCCTGGCTTCCAGAATTAGGTTGGACATTGGCAAACGCGCAATTGAAAAGTGCTTTTGCCCGATCACGCGCCAAATTCTCAACAACATCAACATATTCACAACCGCCATAGTAACGGCGTCCCGGATAGCCTTCCGCATACTTGTTGGTCAGCACCGTGCCTTGCGCATCCATAACCGCCTGCGAGGCGATATTCTCAGATGCGATTAACTCAATCTGCTGTTGCTGACGTGTCTGCTCCTTTGCAATGGCGGCAAAGACTTCAGCGTCACGGACTTCTACAGAATCAGAGAAAAAGGCGGTGCGGTCGAAAGAGACGGGTGTGGCGGTATCAGGCATGGCAAACGGGCTCCAAATTCAGCACCAGCTTTACGTTGCTCCACGTTTGTTCGCAACCGCGGCACAACATCGCCGATCTGATCATTCAACTACTAAGTGAATTTCTTAGGTTTCAACACACTAAAACTTGAATTTTCAAGGTTTTTGCTGTTTAGTATTTGCTAACCGTACAAGACGATGCGGGATAGAAAAATAATATAAAGGCTAATTCTATGACTACTCACTCTAACGCCGATCTACTTGAAATGACGTCTGACATTGTCTCGTCATTTGTAGCAAACAACCCCGTGCCAGCCACAGTACTTCCTGAACTTCTCAGAACAGTGCATGAAACTGTTCAAGAGCTTGCATCAGATGAACCTGCTGAGGCTCCGCGCCCAGACCCGGCTGTGCCGATTTCAAAATCAATCACGCCAGATCACATCATCTGTTTAGAAGATGGCAAGAAGCTGAAAATGCTAAAGCGTTATATTCGTACGCGCTATGATCTTACGCCAGACGAATACCGGGCACGTTGGGGACTGCCAATTGACTACCCAATGGTTGCACCAAACTACGCAAAGCGCCGGTCAGCCTTTGCTAAAGAGATTGGACTTGGTCGCAAAAGAGCGAGCTAAGCAAATATTCAGGGGAAAACAAAAGCGCGCTCTATTTGAGCGCGCTTTTTTGTATCTAGATTTCGTTTGAAGGGTTTATGCCGCTTGCTCTTCAAGTCCAAGTTGCTTCCAAACCGCAAGGATCGCCGCGACAAGGTCGTTCATCATCTCTTCGGTGTGAACTGGGCCAGGCGTAAAGCGAAGCCGCTCTGTTCCCTTCGGCACAGTCGGATAGTTGATCGGCTGAACATAAATACCGAAATCAAACAGCAATGTGTCCGACAGCGCTTTGCACTTTTCAGGATCACCAACCAGAAGCGGCACAATGTGCGTCTCGCTTTCAATAAGGGGCAGACCTGCATCACTTAGCTTCTGTTTCAACAAAGCAGCTTGCGCCTGATGTGACTTGCGAAGCGCGCGCCCATCATCCGTGCGCAACTTACGGATACTCGCCAAAGCACCAGCGGCCATAACCGGGCATGTTGATGTCGTGAAGATAAATCCAGATGCTGTCGAACGAATGGCATCCACCATGGTCTCATGGGCTGCGATATAGCCGCCCATAACGCCGTATGCTTTGCCAAGCGTTCCTTCGATAATGTCGACGCGGTCCATAACCTCATCGCGTTGAGCAACGCCCGCGCCCTCATCACCATACATGCCAACTGCATGAACTTCATCGAGATAAGTCAGAGCGTTAAACTCATCAGCCAGATCACAAATTTCTTTGATTGGACCAATGTCGCCGTCCATTGAATAGACGCTTTCAAAAGCGATAAGCTTAGGCCGATCAGGGTCATCATTTTCAAGAAGCGCACGAAGGTGTTCAACGTCATTATGTCTGAAGACGCGATACTCGCCTTTTGAACGGCGAATACCTTCGATCATTGAAGCGTGGTTCAAAGCGTCAGAATAGATGATCAAACCCGGAAGAATTTTCCCAAGCGTCGACAGCGTTGCATCGTTCGCAACATATCCAGACGTAAACAACAAAGCGCCTGTTTTGCCATGCAAACTGGCAAGTTCACGCTCTAGATCGACGTGGTACCGGGTTGTTCCAGAAATATTACGCGTGCCGCCAGATCCTGCACCAAAGCCATCAATCGCTTCATGCATTGCGTCCAGCACGTCTTCATCCTGGCCCATCCCAAGGTAATCGTTCGAACACCATACGATAATCTCGCGCTCACCATGCTCGAACCGAGCGGTCGCCCGCGGAAACTGACCACGATGGCGCTGCAAATCAACAAACACCCTGTAGCGGCCTTCATCATGGATGGCATCAAGCGCGTCTTCGAAAGCCTTGAGATGTTTCATTTAAATATATCCATACTGATCACTAAAGCGCTAATTAGGGCGATATCCATGTCTTTTGAAGGGTATGAATGGACGCACCGCTGTAACATGCGTCACGCAACGCTTCGAATAAGGAAAACTACCTAGGCAGCGTAACCCGGATTCTCGCGGTCAAGGCGGCGCAATAGTCCCGGCCACGCAAGCATATTCGCCAGCGTTTTAGTGCCCTGAGGGTTGGACTGACTCCGCACAACTTCCTGGACTTCAGGCGTGCCATGCAGAACGCCGTCACGGCCTGCGCTCAACGCTTTAATCTGCATCGCACAGGCACGCTCAAGGAAGAACATGCGAAGGAAGCATTCCGCAGCGGTGCCACCGACTGTTAGCGTGCCGTGATTGCGGAGGATCATAGAGCTCGTCGTGCCCATGTCAGCAACAAGGCGTTCACGCTCACCATGATCGAGGGCAATACCCTCATAGTCGTGGTACGAGATGTCATGACGTGCAATCATTGCCGTTTGGCTTAGTGGTAACAGCCCTTCTTTTTGAGCAGATACCGCAACGCCGTCATCGGTATGAAGGTGCATCACCACCGCAGCGTCTTCGCGGGCGGCGTGGATGGCTGAGTGAATAGTGAACCCAGCTGGATTGATAAAGTAAGGTGTATCCTGAACAATATTCCCGTCTAGATCGACTTTCACCAAAGACGACGCCGTGATTTCCTCAAAGAACATGCCGTACGGATTTATCAGGAAGTGATGCTCGGGGCCCGGAACTCGGTGCGAAATATGCGTGAAGATCATATCCGTCCAACCGTAAGAGGCTGTCAGGCGATACATGGCAGCAAGGTCGACGCGAACTTTCCACTCTTCTTCGCTAACCTGTCCTTTTAGGCTTGTGATCTGCATTCCGTCGGCCATCGGGCTCTCCCATTCTTCTCTTTCTTCCACTGTACTCTGCAAACGGGCTGCACGCAATTAAGACGAGTGCTTGACCACGCGTCCAATGCCACCGACATACAATGCCTATGACCGCACGTATTGCCTTTAGCGCCTCTAAGCGCCCGGAAGCTCAAGAAGCGCTTCGTCGCCTGACCCAGAAGTATGGCCAGAAGGACGAAGCTGATGCCGATGTCATCGTTGCCTTGGGCGGTGACGGCGCCATGCTGGATGCTATGCGGCGGCGTTTTGACGACCGCAAACCTGTTTATGGCATGAACCGTGGCACGGTTGGTTTCCTAATGAATGAGTACGAAGAGGACGACCTCTACGAACGAATTGACAAAGCAGAGCGCGCGACGGTTCGTCCATTACGGATGACCGTTACTGATATCCACGGAGACCGCCACGAACGCTTGGCTATCAACGAAATCTCTTTGTTTCGCCAAACATCACAGACTGCGAAGCTGCGAATCATCGTGGATGGCAAAGAGCGCATGTCAGAACTGTCCTGTGACGGTGTCATGGTCGCGACCCCTGCCGGATCCACCGCCTATAATCTATCGGCGCACGGCCCTATTTTACCAATCGGCGCGAACTTGCTTGCACTTACTCCGGTGAGCGCATTCCGGCCCCGGCGATGGCGCGGCGCCCTGCTCCGCCACGACGCTCATGTTGATATCGAAGTAACAGCGCCAGACCGACGCCCAGTTGCAGCAGCCGCAGACAATCAAGAAGTACGAAACATCGCCAGCGTGTCGATCCATGCAGACCGCAGCCAACGTCTCACCATGTTGTTTGATACGGGCCATGCGCTGGATGAGCGCATTCTGCGTGAACAGTTTGCTTTTTGATCTGATTTTCAAACAGTAATCAGGTCTTTGTTAAGCCTTAGATTGACGACCTAAATATTTAAATTCTTAAAAAA
>JAQWGO010000100.1 GCA_029238175.1 Henriciella sp.
TCCTCAAGGGTTGATACGTTATCAGACAGGCTTATGACGGTGCGCTGGAATTGCAAAGGACCAAGCGATGACGACGCGCAAGGAAAATGAGTGGAAAACTGCAACCAAGCTGGTTCGCGGCGGCACAATGCGCTCTCAGCACGGCGAAACCTCTGAAGCGATCTTCCTAACGTCTGGCTATGCGTATGACAGTGCAGAACAGGCCGCTGCGCGTATGTCTGGCGATGAAGAAGGTTTTGTCTACTCGCGGTATGGCAATCCTACGAACCAGATGCTGGCTGAACGGTTGGCCCTTCTAGAAGGCGCTGAGACGTGCCGTGTGACGTCATCTGGAATGGGTGCCATATCATCTGCAATGATTGCCCCGTGCAGCGCAGGCGACCGCGTGGTGGCCGCTAGCGCCCTGTTTGGATCATGCCGGCACATTTGCTCAACCATTTTGCCCCGCTATGGCGTTGAAACAGAGTTTGTTGATGGCAGCGATATGCAGGCTTGGGAAAAGGCGCTGTCAAAGCCAACACGCCTTGTTTTGATCGAAAGCCCATCAAACCCGCTGCTTGAAGCCGTTGATATTGCTGCAGTGGCAGCGCTGGCGCACAAGGCCGGAGCGAAACTTGTTGTCGATAATGTTTTCGCGACACCTGTGTTTCAGAAGCCATTAGAGCTTGGCGCAGATATCGTCGTGTATTCCGCCACCAAACATATGGACGGTCAGGGCAGGGTACTTGCCGGTGCGATTTTGGGTGATAGCGAATTCATTGAAGAGTTTATTGATCCTTGGCTACGCCACACCGGGCCATCGGCGTCACCGTTCAATGCATGGGTTGTCTTAAAAGGTCTTGAGACACTGGAGCTGCGTGTTCATGCCGCAAGTACCTCTGCAGCTCGAATAGCAGATACAATTGCCGCTCACCCCAACATCAACGCGGTGCGCTATCCAGGGCGCAAAGATCACCCACATTATCGTGTTCATGCCAAACAGATGTCTGGTGGGGGAACTTTAATCGCGTTCTCGGTCAAAGGGGCGCGCGCAGAGGCGTTCAAAGTTCTTAACGCACTTCAATTGGTCGATATTTCGAACAATCTTGGCGACACAAAATCACTTGCTTGTCATCCATGCTCTACCACCCACCGCGCCCTCACCGAAGAAGAGCAAGAGCAGATGGGTTTGGATGAAAGTTGGATACGGCTGTCGGTCGGCTTGGAAGCCACGTCCGATCTTGAGGCGGATCTCGTACAAGCGCTTAATTTGCTTTAAACACCGGTCCCGCATCGCAGATATGACAGGTTTCTGTCGCCGGGTTTTTGTCTAGCCGCGCCAAACTGATCTTTTCACCGCACGACAGGCATCCCCCATAGGTACCTGTTTCTAAGCGAAGCAAGGCGCTTTCTATCAAAGCGAGTGCTTGAACATCACAGCACTCGTTATGAGTGCGAGATTTTTTACAGCCGCTATCAGCGTCCGCCGAAACAGTCTTTGACGCGCTTTTAGCATCGTCCCCGACCATCGAAGTGACCGCTAAACCCTTCATGTGAATATCGTGTCGTTACTTTAAGGGCTTGGCAAGCCTAGGCAGGCAAAAGACATGGTAAGCATATCGATAATCGGAAGATTCCAGTAGGAGACGCCCAAATGAGTGGCATTTTACCCCTCGAAATGAATGGCGCCACAAAATGGTTCGGCAATTTCAAAGCCGTAGACGGCCTTGATTTCACCGTTCCACAAGGCTCAATCGTTGGTTTTCTTGGCCCGAACGGCGCTGGGAAGTCCACTAGCCTTAGAATGGCGCTGGGGGTTCTGTCACCAGATGCAGGGCGCACACAACTCTTTGGCCAATCCCCAAACCTTGAGACTTTGAAGCGTGTTGGCTTCCTGCCAGAAGAACGCGGCCTCTATAAAAAGATGAGCCCGCGCCAAATCATCACCTATTTCGCAAGATTAAAGGGCATGAGTGCCCGCGATGCTAAAGCCAGAGCAGATGAGCTCTTGGACTCTATGGGCCTTGGTGCATTTGCTAAAAGCCGCGTGACCAAACTTTCAAAGGGTATGGCGCAAAAGGTTCAAATTCTTTCAGCGCTCGCCCACCGCCCAGACTTCCTAATTCTAGATGAGCCTTTTTCAGGCCTCGATCCGGTAAACCAGCAAGCTTTAGAGGATTTAATCCTTGAAGAGCACAAGCGCGGTGCAACCATCGTATTCTCGACCCATGTGATGGAGCATGCCGAACGACTTTGCCAAAAAATCGTCATGATGGCGCGCGGCCGTAAGGTTTTTGATGGCACCCTAGATGATGCCTTCGCTGCTCTAGGGCACGCCGTTAAAGTTGGGGTTTCAGACGGGTTCGATCTTGGCGAAGCCCTAAAAGGCGCTGGATTTGAAAGCTCGCTTGAAGATGGCAGCGTTTGGCGCGTGGCCTTGTCACCAAAACAAGATCCGCAAAGCGCCCTACGCGCCGCGATCGATGCGGGCGCGCCGATCACCAGCTTCTCCCCCCAAGAGTCGCGACTAAGAGATGTCTTTGTGTCTTTGGTTAGCGCCGCAGAAGCCCAAGACCTAACCGATACACTGGCCGCAGATGCCGCTAAAGCGAAAGAGGCCGCGTAATGCACTCAACTTATCTCGTTGCTCGCCGTGATTACCTTGGATACGTCTCCGCGTGGGGGTTTTGGCTGGGATTACTATTCACGCCGCTTATTCTCGGCATTTTCATGCTAGCGCCGACGCTGGCGCAGAATTCACAACCAACACGCTACTTTACCGTTATTGAAAGCGGGACTGAATTTACCGACGCCTTGCGACGGGAAATGGATAAGTCTGCTGCTAGAACGGCACGTGTAATGCTCGATCCTGTCGCGGCAGCTCAGGAGGAAGATAGTGAGAAGCTAAAAGCCTTTGATACTGCACGCGACAAAGGGGAGACATCGCTAGACGCTTTTGTCAGTGCGGGCGGAGACCCATCTATTCTTCCGAAGCAGGATTTTGTTGAGATTGCACCGCCGACGAGAAACATTGAGCAACTTGCTCCCTTTTTGCTGGGGCAGCAATTGCTGGAAACCGATGAAGGTCCACAACCGCTATTTGCCGCATTCATTATCAATGATGCGACAAATGAAATCGAGTACTGGTCGGAAAACCTACAGGCGCAAGCGCTTATCGGATCGGCAAGAAATGCTGAACGTGACATCAAACTCGACGCCGCCTTAGCCGGGGTCAACATTGACCGAAAACTACTTGAAGACGCTGCAAGCGCCAGACGTGATGTGAAACAACAAAGAGTTAGAGTAGGGGCCCAAGTTGAAGCTGCATCTGAAGTTACAATGGCAGATCGCGCGCCATTCATCGTCTCGATAATGATGGCATTTTCGCTCTGGTTTCTAATCTTCTCAGTGATCAATTATCTATTGATGGGGACGATCGAAGAACGCTCTAATAAGATTTTCGATAGTTTGCTAACATCGGTGAAGCTTCCGAACTTACTCGCCGGAAAACTTATTGCCGTATTGTTGTTGGCACTTACGTTGATGACGTTCTGGGGTCTGTTCTCAACTACCGCAGCCTTCTTCTTTGCAGATAGCATTCCTGCCGATGCGGCGTCTAATCTGAACATCGTGATGTCTGCTGCGGCGAATTTGGGTCTCGTCATTCCGGCACTTATAAGCTTCGTGCTTGGGTACTTGATGTTTGGTTCGCTATTCTTGGCGCTTGGATCACTCTGTGACACGATCCAAGAAGCGCAAACACTTATGACGCCGCTATTTGTTATGCTGATGGCGCCGTTGGCGATGCTGGCGTTTGCCGTTCAAGACGCCGATTCCGCCCTGATCCAGATTATGTCATGGGTTCCAGTGTTTACGCCATTCTTGCTTATCCTGAGAATTCCAACAGAGCCTCCGCTCTGGGAAGTGTTAGCGCAATTAGGGCTTATGGCGGTGACAACTGTCATCATTCTCTATCTTGCGACACGTGTTTACAGAGCCGGCGCTGTGCACGGGGCAGGCGTAAGCGATGTATGGGCTTTCTTCGGGAAGATGGTGCCTGGCAAAAAATCCAGCGGCGCGTAACCGCTAGTTGGGCTGACAATTAGGGGTAGCAGCTTCGATGGCTGCGGCCCCTTTTTCGTTACCGCGTCGAATATCATAGCTTGAGTGTAAACCACACTTGACATGTAAAGTGTGCTTGTCTAAATGAAAAGCATAGCTGACATGGAGACCAGAATGGCACCCTTACTTAAACATCCATTTCGACTTTCGCTGTTGATTGGAGCAGCCTGCATCATATTGCAGTTCGCGCTCGCAGTAACCGGGATTGTCCCGAGCGCGCTTATTCCACTCCTATCTCTCGGCATAATTCTGCCCGTCGGATATCTGCTTAGCAAAGCTCAAAAGGCATTGGTCCAGTCGAAGACCTTCACCGACTTAGTCATCTAGACTGAAAGGAAAAGTATAATGACCCAACACACTTTTAAATCTGCGCGAAAGAGGTACCAGCGCGTGTTTTGGCCCCTCATGGGCGTGTATGTCGTCGCAGTCTTGGGCGGTAGCTATTACCTAAGCACGCTGGAAGTTGAACCCACGTGGCTTAAAACTGTAATCGCTATCGCAGTGACTCTGCCAATCGTGGCAGCGCTTTTTGCTATGCTGCGCTATTTCGATGAAACGGATGAATATTCAAGACTGTTTCAACTGCGCTCGTTCGCAACTGGCGCCGTCATTACAATTTCCGCGATCTTCGCCGTCGGGTTTCTTCAAATTTTCGAAGTCATTGGATCAGTGGATGTCTTTTGGTTCGGACCACTATTCTTTGTATGCTACGGGCTGGCACATCGCCTCACAGGCGGGAGGGATTGCTAATGGAAAATTCAATTCGCGTCCTTCGCGCCGAGCGTGGCTGGAGCCAAGCTACACTAGCAGATCATCTTGGTGTCTCTCGCCAATCGGTCAACGCCATTGAAACGGGGAAGTATGACCCTTCGCTTCCGCTGGCCTTCGCGATCGCTAGAATATTCGAAAAAAGTATTGAAGATATATTCTCTGATCAAACTCTAACTAAAGCCGCCGAATAGGCGGCTTTAGCCACGTTTGGCCGTCAGTTTACGACAAAGCTCGTCCAGTTGCTCAAGGTCACGATATTTAATTCGCAATTCGCCGCCTTTGGCTTTTTGTCGAATATCGACGTTTAAGCCCAAGACACGCGCCAAGTCGGTCTCTAAGGCTTCCGTATCGACGTCTTTTCCATTGGTATCGACCTTTTTAGCCACGCTATCTATAGCGCCGCCATCTTTGAGGCGCTTTACTAAAGCCTCAACTTCACGAACCGACAGCGATTTGGAAACCGCCATATCAATTACAGGTGCAGGGTCGTCAGCGCCAAGTGCCGCCCGGGCATGACCGGCTGAAATTCGGCCATGGCGCAAATGTTCACGGGCAGTTTCGCCAAGCTTCAACAAGCGGATTGTGTTTGCAACATGCGCGCGGCTTTTACCGACGCTTTCAGCTAGATCTTCTTGCGTACGGCCGAAACGCTTCATCAGCGCGCCATAAGCTTCGGCTTCTTCGATTGGGTTTAGGTCGCTGCGCTGAACATTTTCAATGATACCAACTTCAAGCAATTGAAGTTCATCCATATCCCTTACAACCGCAGGAATAACCTCTAGCCCTGCACGTTGCGCAGCCCTCCAACGCCGCTCACCAGCAACAATTTGGTAGCGATTTGGCGCGTCTGGGTCCGGACGCAATAGTATTGGTTGCAACACACCGCGTTGTTTTATCGATGCAGCTAACTCATCCAACTCATCTTCGGAAAATGTCCTGCGCGGCTGCGCGGGATTGGGCCGAATATCTTTAATTGCAAACTCAGATTGCGCGCGGCTGCCTTCAGCTTCAGGCGCGTCGCCGAACAAGCCAACGCCTTCGACTTCACCAATCAGGGCAGAGAGACCTCTACCCAAGCGGTTTTGTTTTCCACGTGCGGGATCTGGAGCCATTAGACTTAGCCTCGCCGATTGCGTTCGCGTTGCAGCATCTCTGAAGCAAGGCGGATATAGGCTTCGCTACCCGGGCAACGATAGTCATAAAGCAAAGCTGGCTTACCAAAACTTGGCGCTTCGGACAGGCGTACATTGCGCGGGATCACCGTATTGTAGACTTTCGTACCAAGAACCGAGCGAACCTCGTCGGCAACCTGGTCAGACAAGTTATTCCGGCGGTCATACATCGTGAGGACGACACCCTGGATATCAAGCTCTGGGTTTAGGCCGCTTCTGACCAGTTCCACCGTCCGCAAAAGCTGGCTCAATCCTTCAAGCGCAAGGAACTCGCACTGCAATGGAACCAACAGTGAGTGAGATGCTGTCATGGCATTAATCGTCAGCGCAGATAGCGATGGCGGACAGTCGATTAGGATATAGTCATACTCGGGCAAACCGCGTGCTGCTGCTTCGCTGATATAGCGCCGCAGACTATCGCGAAGACGGTAAGACCGGTGTGAATCATCAGAGAGCTCAGTCTCTACGCCGGCAAGGTTTTCATCGCCCGGCACAATGTCCAAACGAGGTACAAGCGTATTGAGAACAGCGTCCCCTAGAAATTCATTGTGCACGACGACATCATAGCTCGTCATCTGACGCTCTGGACGCGTAATACCTAAACCGGTCGACGCATTACCCTGGGCATCAAAGTCGATGACAAGCACATTTCTGCCGACAGCCGCGAGCGCCGTACCGAGATTGATTGAGGTGGTTGTCTTGCCAACACCGCCCTTTTGATTGGCGATCGCTAGAATACGAGTTTTATGGCCTGACACGTGAAACCTCCGAGATTTTCAATATGACCCCATCGCCAGCACTTATGCTGGGAATCACTTCATAGGCGAATCTCCAAGATTCCTTGGCCTGCGTCAATTCTTCTTCCCAGCGTCGACCCTTCGGGAAAATGCCGTAAGCCCCCTGATCGAACCATTTTTCACTATATTCGAGAAGCTTCGGAAGCGGCGCAAAAGCGCGTGCCGTAACGCAAGCGGCGTGTACATCTTTAACATTTTCGACGCGGCCTTGGCGAACAATCGCAGGCAGATTGGCGGCTTTGGCAGCCGCTCGCAAGAAAGCACACTTCTTGCCAACCGTTTCAATCATTACGATTCCAGCGTCGTCGTGACTCAATCCAGCCGCTAGCACAAGAGCCGGAAAACCAGACCCTGACCCTAAATCAACAGTCACTGAATCTTGTGGAATAAGGGGCAGCAGCTGAATCGAATCCAAGACATGCCGCCGCCAGACCTGTTCGTACTCAGCTGGGCCAAGAAGATTTATTTTTTTTCGCCAACCATCAAGTTCATCTACAACTTTAATGATCGAATCGATTGTTTCACGTGAAACATCGCACTGTTCCAGTATCTGATCTGGGCCGAAGCCATCACGATCGGGCATGTTATGCGCTCTTTTTCTTGTCTGTACGTCGTTTAACGAATGCGAGAAGCGCCGTTAGCGCGCCCGGCGTTACGCCCTCAATGCGGGATGCCTGCCCCAAAGTCGATGGGCGAATGAGTTCGAGCTTAGATTTGACCTCATTCGTTAGTCCGCCAATAGCAGAATAATCAAGATCGGTAGGGAGAAGGAGCGACTCCTCGCGTCGCAATGCTGCGACATCATCATTTTGACGCTCAATATAGCTAGAGTACGTCGCCTCAATTCCAAGTTGCGTCTTTATGCGAGCATCAAGAGCGGAAACCTCTGGCATAACAGCCTCAACGTCCAAAATCGTAATATCGGGATAAGCCAAATATTCCCAAGCCGAACGGCGTTGCCCATCTTGATTCACGCGCCAACCATGCTTTGCCGCTTCGCTGGGTGTGAATTGCGTTGACTTCAGTATTATCCGCCCTGCCTCCAGCGCGTCTTGTTTCACGTGAAACATTTCTGCGCGAACCTCTCCGACCAAGCCACACTCGATACCTTTTTCAGTAAGGCGCTGATCAGCGTTATCGGATCTCAGAGAAAGTCGGTATTCCGCGCGGGATGTAAACATCCGGTACGGTTCAGTAACACCGCGTGTGACCAGGTCATCTATCAAAACACCTATATACGCTTCGGCCCGGTCAAAAGTCAGACCAGTCTGACCGCTGGCAAACCGCGCTGCGTTAAGGCCCGCCATAAGCCCTTGGGCTCCCGCTTCTTCATAGCCTGTTGTGCCGTTAATCTGCCCCGCTAGATAAAGGCCGTTTTGCGCCTTCACCTGCAATGAATAATCCAGTGCGCGCGGATCGATGTAGTCATACTCGATGGCGTATCCGTATTGGATGACCTTAACGTTCTCGAGACCCTCTATCGTGCGCAAGAATTCATCCTGCACGTGGATTGGAAGCGACGTAGAGATACCGTTCGGGTAGACCGTGTGATCATCTAGACCTTCCGGCTCCAGGAATATCTGATGCCGGGTTTTCTCCGCAAACCTGTGAACTTTATCCTCTATCGACGGACAGTACCGCGGGCCCCGCCCTGCAATGGCGCCGGAATAGACCGCAGACTGTTCGATATTATCTGAAATGGTTTTGTGAACATCGGGATTTGTGAAAGCTATACCGCAGGAAATCTGTGGCACCGAAATACTGTCACTCATATAAGAAAACGGAATAGGCTCGTCGTCCGCTGGCTGCATTTCCAGACGGTCCCACTCAATCGTTCGGCCATTTAGACGTGCAGGTGTTCCTGTTTTCAATCTTCCCAGCGGAAGACCCATTTCATAGAACCGGTCTGATAGACCAATGGCAGGTTTCTCACCGTGACGTCCGGCCGGGATGCGCTCTGATCCTCTATGGATGACACCTTTAAGAAAAGTGCCAGTCGTAATAACCACTGCAGATGCAGAGTAGTGCTCACCGCTTTCACCAATGACTCCAGCCAAGGTCTCGCCTTCGACAATAAGGTCTTCAACACCATCTGCAATCACGGTAAGATTGTCGTGGTTTAGAATCTCTGCCTGCATAGCTTTGCGGTAAAGGGCGCGATCTATCTGAGCGCGCGGACCCCAGACAGCAGGACCTTTCGATCTGTTGAGCATACGGAACTGAATGCCAGACTTATCAGCGACACGGGCCATAAGGCCATCGAGTGCATCAATCTCACGAACAAGATGCCCTTTACCCAAGCCACCAATAGCCGGATTACACGACATCTCGCCGATGGTTTCGATCTTATGCGTGATAAGGGCTGTACGAGCACCGGTGCGAGCTGAAGCAGATGCTGCTTCGCAACCCGCATGGCCGCCGCCAACTACAATTACATCAAAATTGGTATTGTGGGTCATCGCATCATCTCTCTTAAGCGCCTCATATAATAAAAGCGCCGAAGAAAATAGGATTACTTACCGATACAGAACGAGGAAAACACAGCGCCCAAGATTGCTTCTGTATCAACGTGACCCGTAAGTGAGCCCAAAGCGCGGGCACCCAACCGAACTTCTTCAGCCACCAGTTCGGCGCCATAACCTAGTTGAAGAAGAGACTGTGCCTTCTCCAAGTAAGATAACGCGAGCGATATTCCTTGGCGGTGACGAGCGCGCGTTAGAAGTGGCGCGGTGGCGCGGCTTTGCATCTGATCAAGGCGCTGAATAATCGCGTTTTCCAACCCGTCTAAGTCAGAATCTGATTTTGCTGAAATTTGAATTGTTTCACGTGAAACATCTAGATCAATACCAAGGTCCGACTTGTTGGCAACGACAATGTCACTCGGTCTTACTTCTGCATCCAAGGTGAAACCAGACCGCCCATCATAAAGCCAGATGCGGATATCCGCTTCTTCGCCAGCTTTAAGGGCGCGCCTTACACCCTCTGCTTCCACTAGGTCGGTTGTTTCACGTAATCCAGCAGTATCTGAAATCCACACAAGATAGCCGCAAAGCACAAGCCTGACTTCTACAACATCGCGTGTTGTTCCAGCGATATCAGTAACGATCGCAGCCTCTCGCTTTGCCAGTCGATTCAATAGCGTCGATTTCCCGGCATTAGGTTCGCCGAGAATTGCGATTCTGAACCCATCGCGGATACGTTCTGTAATATTCCCGCCAGCGAGCGCTTCATTCAAATTGGCTTTAAGTGTTGCCAATTTTTCCATGACTGGAGCATCTACACGATCAGGCGCATCTTCTTCATCAGGAAAATCTATGCTCGCCTCTAGCAGGGCCAAACAATTGGTGAGTTCTTCGCGCCACCCTTCATAAAGGGTCGCTAGAGCGCCATCCATCTGCTTAATCGCCTGCTGATGTTGGGCGTCACTTTCCGCATCGATCAAATCTGCAACAGCTTCGGCACGCGTAAGATCAAGTTTACCCGCTTCAAAAGCTCGGCGCGTGAATTCCCCGGGCTCCGCGAGGCGTACCCCAGCAGCAAACAAAGCTTCAAGTGCTTTTTCGACGATAATTCGCCCACCATGAAGAGACATCTCAATCGTGTCTTCGCCCGTATAGCTTGCGGGGCCGGGCATAAAGACCATGAGCCCCGTATCTATCTCTAATCCATCACCATCAAGTAGCGTATCGAGCTGCGCTTTCCGGGGTGATGGAAGACCACCCCGAAGCACGCGATCTGTAATAGGTATTACAGCTGGGCCCGAAATCCGGATGACCGAAATAGCAGATGGGGGCGACCCCGTCGCCAACGCGCATATCGTGTCGCGCTGAACAGACATGGCTAGTTCTTCATCGCCTCGAAGAACTCATCATTATTCTTCGTTTGCTTCAGCTTATCCAATAGGAAG
>JAQWGO010000139.1 GCA_029238175.1 Henriciella sp.
GTTTATTGCGTTTTGTTGCAGCTTGTAGGGAGCCCGCCTTGATCCTTAATACTCAAACATGACAACCGCTTACATGGCTGATACACAAAATATGGTGGGGACGACCTATCGATACTTGGGAGAACTGTAATGATCACAAAATTTTTGAGCATAAGCTTTGCTGCAGGCGCACTATGCATGATGCCTGCAATGGCTGAAAATCTTATGAAATTAGGGAAGATTGAAGGGACGTCAGAACAGGAACGTTACAGCGAATATTTAAGCATAGAAGCAATGAATGTCAGTTATTCTAACTCAATTGAGGCACCATCTCTATCAACTGGTCGTTCAGCGGCTACACCGAGCTTCGGAACGATGACGATTACACAGGGGGCTGACCTATGAGATTTAGCGGATTAGGCTTATCTCATGCGTCTAAAGCACTCAAAACTTTCACATTTTCAGACAAATCGACTGCTTGAACAGTTTGTTGCGGGGACACCGGCCCGAACGGCGGCAGCTTTGGTCGGTGTGAACAAGATTTCAGCGACGAATTTCTATCATCGTTTGCGCGAGATTATTTACGATAAACTGCTCGAAGAGGCAGGCGAACTGGCGGGCGAAGTTGAGGTCGATGAAAGCTATTTCGGCGGCGTCAGAAAAGGCAAACGCGGCAGAGGGGCGGCAGGCAAGGTGCCTGTCTTCGGCTTGCTCAAGCGCGGCGGCAAAGTGTTCACCATCGCTGTCAGTGACACAAAATCCGACACGCTCATCCCCATAATCGCCTGTAAAGTCCAGCCAGACAGCATTGTCTACACCGATAGCTATCGTAGCTATGATGTGCTCGACATCACCGACTTCCACCATTTTCGGATCAATCATAGCAAGCTGTTTGCCGATCGGGGCAACCATATCAACGGCATCGAGAACTTCTGGAACCAAGCGAAAAGGCATCTACGAAAATACAATGGTATCCCGAAAAAGAACTTTGATCTGTTCCTGAAAGAGTGCGAATGGCGGTTCAATTATGGCCCGCCAAATCAGCTCTTGAAAACCATCTGAAAATGGCTCAAACCATATACTCAATGAATAATCTCATAGGTCAGCCCCAATAATTATTCCCCCACCCCCAGACACCGAACCTATACTCCTTCCATCTCACATCCACGCAGGGCGGGTCCGGACCGACCAGATCGGGTGTGAGATGCGGTATCGGAGTCATTTGGGCGCACTAACGGCGCGCCCTATGGGACCGACGGTCAACCTGGAGAACCTCGCTTGGACCGTGAGAACGGGCTCCCGTGAAGGCTGCTAGAGGAGCGTAAGAACTCACAGCCGATAAAATACCGCAAGGCGCATCCAAATTGGATGCTAACAGCCACGCCGAAAGGCTGGCATTACAAATCGCACCCAATCTGGATGCGCCTAGCCTTGCTATATGTTCGAGGGGGAACCCTGCGGCGCTTTTTGTGCTGGGTTTTTCTCACCACGCGAACATGGTTCGATGTGTCCGGCGATTGATCCAGTGAATCAATCGCAACATCGCACGGCTGAGGGCTCTTTCACAATCTATCCTTGATTTAAATTATGCCCTAAAATAACTCATGCCCCCATTCCACCTCGCCTTCCCCGTCCATGACCTCTCCGCCGCACGCACTTTCTATGGCGAACTTCTAGCCTGCCCCGAAGGGCGCATTAGCGAACATTGGATCGACTTTAATTTCTTTGGCCATCAAATCGTCGCACACCTCGCCCCGGATGAATGTCCGAACTGGAATGAAAACAGCCCTGAGCCTGGTTCATCGGAGGAGCGAAGCGACGATCGGGAACCTGCTTCTGCCGCTGCGCCAACGGCGCTTAGTGCGGCAACAAGCAAGGTAGACGGCAAGCAAGTTCCCGTGCGCCATTTCGGCCTCGTCCTCGATATGGATACATGGCAGGGCCTTGCCGCGCGGCTGGACGGCAAAGTCGAGTTCATCATCGCACCCTACACACGGTTCAAAGGCCAGACGGGCGAACAAGCCACAATGTTCTTCACCGATCCCAGCGGCAATGCGATAGAGCTAAAAGCCTTCGCCAACATGGATCAGCTATTTGCGAAATAGCGCGGCCTGCGCCACACTCCCCCATAACTGGGAGGTTTAGATGGATATCATGACTCAATTCAACGCCGACATGGCCGCCGCCAGCCCCGCTTGGGTTGGTATTTGGGTCAATGTCATGGTGCTCGTCCTCGCCCTCTCCATCCCATTCAGTTTCGTCAGGAAAGAAGCACGCTGGATATTACTCGGCACGATCCTCGGCATGGCAGGGACAATTGTCGCTTATAGCCATTTCGGCTTTACCCGCATCCTAGGCATCGGCCACATCCTGTTCTGGACACCGACGTTGCTTTACATGCTGCGTCAGCGCCAGAACTGGAAGGTTAGCTCCACATGGTTCGGTAAATGGATCATGCTCGCCGCCCTCGTCATGGCCATATCACTGGCCTTTGACGTCACCGATCTGGCCAGATGGCTCCTCGGCGAACGGGCGTCTTTGGTGTAGCCGATCAGCGCGTGAAGCTGCTCGGTTGTAGCATCGCATATATCTGATCTTTCAGAATCATCCGTTCCCGGCGCAGCGCCAGTTCAGGGACATCACCGACCGGCTCAACCCGTGTTTCCATCCGGTGCAACGTGCGATTCACCTCATGATAACGATCCGCCAGCTTTGCAAAGTGCGGACTAGACGTTTTTAGCGCGTGCAAACGGTCCTTTGCATACGGAAATTCCTCGGCCAACTCGTGCGGTGTATGGGACATAGCGGTCTCCTTCTGTGTGATCTGCCACGATAAAACGCCGCCAAAGCGCCCCTGTCAGTCCGCATAAACCCTTATGCCGCGACGGAGGGGTCCAAGTTGGACTTGCCTTGCACGCGCCAGCGCCGCAAACTCCCGCAAAACGCCTCGGGAGGGCACAATGATCAAACGCGTATTGCTAATCGCACTGGCTGGACTGCTCTTACTCGTCGGTATTATCCTGTTCCGAACCTTCACCTATGGCGGCGCGCCAGCGGATGTCCGTGAGATTGCGCTGCCCGCCACCCCAGACATCAACACTGACCGGGCCGCGCAAAATCTTAGCCGGGCAATCCAGTTTAAAACGATTACGCTGCAAGCTGGTGACCCGCGCGAAGGTCAAGAAGGCCCGTGGCTCGATATGCAAGCATGGATGGAAGATACTTACCCCGCCTTCCACGCCGCCGCGAACAAAGAAACCATCCCGGGCGGCTACAGCTTGCTATTCACATGGCAGGGGTCAGACGCTGGCCTAGATCCACTCCTACTCATGGCACACCAAGATGTTGTGCCCGTAAATATCGGCACTGAAGGCGACTGGGACGCCCCGCCCTTCTCTGGTGAGATTAAAAATGGCTACGTCTATGGCCGCGGTACGATTGACGATAAAGGCTCAATGATTGGTCTTTTAGAGGCGCTAGACGCACTTGCCCGCAATGGGTTTAAGCCCAAGCGGACTGTCCTCCTCATGCTAGGCCACGATGAAGAAGTGTCAGGTTCTGGCGCAGCGGCAGGCGTTCAGTTGCTGAAATCGCGCGGCATCACACCCATCATGGCGCTGGATGAGGGCTTTATGGCCATTGAAAATAACCCGCTAACCGGAAACACAATGGCCTTTATCGGTGTTGCGGAGAAGGGCTACCTGACCCTGCAACTGACCGTAACAGCCGCAGGTGGACACTCATCCACCCCGCCGCGCAACAGTGCCACAGTACTGTTATCGCGAGCGTTGGTTGCTTTGGACGAAAACCAAATGCCTGCCGATCTTTCGAAGCCGCCTGTGTCGACTTTGTTTGCCACCGCTGCTCCGGATATGCCATTCGCCCAACGTATGGCGTTTGCGAACCAATGGTTGTTCGGCGGCATGATAGATGGCCAAATGGGAAACATTCCAACCGCCAACGCGATGATCCGCACGACGACAGCCCCAACAATGCTGACCGGGTCTGCCAAGGAAAACGTTCTGGCGCAACGCGCCTCCGCAATCATAAATTTTCGTATCCACCCCAATGACACCGAAGAGAAAATCGTCGAGCACGTGAAACGCGCTACGAAAGATATCGAGGGGCTAGAGGTTTCATTTGGACGCAACGGCATTCGCGGTGCAGGGGCGTCGCCGGTCAGCCCAATGGATAACCTATCCTACAGCGTACTCTACGCCGTTGCTGCTGACTCCAGCGGCGCACCTGTAACACCCGGCTTGGTGCTTGGTGCAACGGATGGGCGTTATGCAACAGAAATTACAGATAGCGTTTACCGCTTTATGCCCGCCATAATGTCGACAGAAGACTTAACCGGCTTCCATGGCACCAATGAGCGCTTGACGGTTGAGAATGTCGGCCGCCTCGCAAAAGGCTATGCCCAAATCGTTCTAGCGATGGATGCCAATATAGAATGACGCCTAGAGCGCAGCGATAATCGCATCGCCCATTTCAGAGGTCGAAAGGCTTCCGCCCAAATCTTGAGTACGTGCGCCCGCATCAAGCGCCTTGCCCACAGCAGCAAATAGCTGATCGGCAAGATCAGCTTCACCCAGCGACCAGCGCAGCGCCATTTCAAGCGACAATATCGCTGCACACGGGTTCGCAATGCCTTGCCCGGCAATATCCGGCGCGGATCCATGAACAGGCTCATACAACCCTGGCACGCCGCCGATCCCCAAACTGGCTGATGGCAGCATGCCGATAGAGCCTGTCAGCATCGCGGCTTCATCAGAAAGAATGTCGCCAAACAAGTTCCCTGCGAGAATCGTATCGAACTGTTTAGGCTGACGGACCAGCTCCATTGCACAGGCATCGGCATAAAGATGGCGCAGGCGCACATCCTTACCTTCTGCTTCGTGCAGCGCCGTCACAGTTTCACGCCAGAACAGGCCGCTTTCCATGACATTAGACTTCTCAACCGAGCAAACCTCGCCGCCGCGACCACGTGCAATATCAAACGCCACACGCGCAACACGTTTGATTTCACCTGCTGTGTATCGTGACGTCTCATAGCCAAAACTGTTGTCGCCAATACCGCGCTCATACCCGCGCGGCTCACCAAAATAGACACCAGACGTCAGCTCGCGCACAATCATAATGTCGAGGCCTTCAATTATTTCACGCTTCAGCGAAGACGCATCAACCAAAGCAGGAAAACAAAAAGCGGGGCGCAGGTTCGCAAAGACATCCATACCCTTACGAAGTTGCAGAAGCCCCATTTCCGGGCGCAGGTGCCGCTCAGCATCGACCCATTTAGGTCCACCGACAGCACCTAGCAAAACCGCATCCGATGATTTCGCCTTCACAAGCGTATCAACCGTTAAAGGCTCACCATGCGCATCGATTGAGGCGCCGCCTATAAGGCCGTCCTCAAACTTAAGGTCCGGTATAATTTGTTCTGCAACCCGGCGAGCTTCGGCCACAACTTCAGGGCCGATACCATCACCGGGTAACAGGAGTAGTGTTTTAGACATTCGTTACTACCCTCCGAAGGTACCGCCTGTTTGAAGGCCTCCTTGGCCATCACGTGTTTCACGCAAAGTCTCTTGAGCTTTCTCACGCTCTAATTCTTCGCGGGCTTGCCATGTGGCCTTATTGGTACAGACCTTATCCTTAAGAATGGAGCCCGGCACCTCAATCAGACGGCACTCTTCCTTAGCCGCCTCTTCAAGCGTCAGTTCTGCTGTCTGCGTTGTTTGGCAGCCAGCAGCTACCAATAAAGCAGAAACGCTCATTACTAATCTGATCATCTTATACTCCAGGAAGGATTTTATTGTACGAGGCACGTAATAGGGGCAGCTAAGCCGGAGCCGCAAGTAGATTGTCAGCAACTTGGCAGATAGTTATTCGATGACTTTAATATGCAGCTTCTTTGCCTCGATAATGTCCGCTGGCGACCTTTCATAAGAGAAGCTGACCTTAGCGTTGCCTTTCTCCAAAGCGCGAAAAACAAACACCTGATGTCCCCCACTCCCAACCAGTCCCTCCGGCGCAGGGTCAGCGACATAGTCCTCGGACACCAGTTCCACGGCGTCACTGCCTGACAGCTCAACTTGCCAATAATACCCCGTCGTCGGGTTGGAATCGAGTTTCACGCGCAACAGTCCGTCCGGGCGTAAAGTGGCCTTCTCACCTGCAGCTGGGTCTGTCAGCGTCTGCACCGGGGCAGCACCCTCAAGACCACGAACTTCTGGTTTCGTATTCATGATATCCGGTATGCAGGCTGAGAGAAGAGCGAACGGCGCGAGCAACAAGAGTAAATGTTTCATATCTTCTCCAACCATGGCGTGGTGAGTTTTCGTTTTGACTCAAACGCGGCAATATCGCTGTCAGCCTTTAGCGACAAAGCGATATCGTCGAGACCCTTTAGCAATTTCTCCCGGCGTCCCTCATCATAATCAAAGGCATAGGTCTCACCATCGGGTCCTGTGACACTCTTGGTCTCAAGATCGATTTCAAATACGCTATTATTACCGCCAGCTTGGCCAGCAAGCGCTTCACAAACATGCAGAGGCAGCGCGATTGCAAGAATACCGTTCTTACCGCAATTATTGTAGAAAATATCGGCAAAACTCGGCGCGATCACACATGTAATACCCTGATCCAACAGGGCCCAAGGCGCATGCTCACGAGACGAACCGCATCCGAAATTCTCACCCGCAACCAGCACACCGGCGGCTGAATATGCTGGCCTGTTCAAAACAAAGTCCGGATTGGGCGATCCATCCGCCATCGTTTTCAATTCATGGAACAAGCCTTCAGACAGACCGACACGTTCTGTGGTCTTCAAGAACTGCTTCGGGATGATCATGTCGGTATCGACATTGGCCATCAACTTGCCCTTATCGAGCAAAGGCGCAGCCGTTGAGCGGAGTTTTGTAAACGCTTTCATGTCGGTATCTTATCGCTTGGCGTGGTGAATGAATAGGGTTGGAACGTTGAGGGTGCCATTGCGTACCGTGAACACGCGGCTACCCGGCTTACGGCCTTTGCGAATTTCCCTGACCTCAATACCCGCCGCGATCAGGCGCTTTTGCGCCAACTCAAGATCATCTGTGGCCCACGTTAAACCCCAGATCGAGTCTGGGCCATCTACATCCGCAGATTGATCCAGCCGATTGATAATCTCTAGCGTTAGGCCGCCGAGCCTAAAGAATAGAAATCTTGTATTCCACTGCTCCGCCGTACGGTCCAGCGCCAAATGCAAACCAAGCCGCGCGCCATAGGTGGCGACTGTTCGCTCTGGGTTTGGGGTGTTGATAACCAGATGATCTAAATCAGTTACACAGCCTGCTTCATGGGCGGCTTTCTCAACATCGCCAGAAGTGGGTTCCAAAATAAAACTCTTAGTTCCCGCCATCTTTTCGTCAGGTATACGATAGCGCCTCCAACGACGTTCGCCCCCCGTCGCTTCATGGATGCTATGCCCGTCACTAATCTCGCTAGGGGCAAGCCCTCGACGCGTCGACAGGTGATGGTCTTCCTCAATATCGTTAGATCGGTAAACAAGCGTGGTCAGTTTCGGGCCGTCCGCCGTCATCTCCCGCAACTTGTCTGCAACTGCGCTATCACCTGATGGCGCCATCAACTCAACCGAAGTATTGCCGAGTGAAAATACAGCTGTCGCAACGCCTTCACCCCTGGCTTTCCAAGCCGGTGCCAGCCCAAGCAATTTTGAATAATCCGCAATACCAGCGTCAATGTCAGGGCAAACCAAGACGAAATGATCGAGTGCTGTAATCACGCCCTAAATGCCTCCAACTTCTGTTTCTGCTGGCCAGCATGGTCAAAGTTACTCGGCGCTAGCCAAGCTTGAAACGCAGCTTTCAACCCGGGCCAATCACCATCCGTCATCGCAAACCATGCTGTATCGCGGTTCTTCCCCGCCAGAACCATATCGTTTCGGAAAATGCCTTCAAAGGCGAAGCCAAACCGCGCGGCTGCCCGTTTCGAGGCCGCATTCTCATTATGGCACTTCCACTCATACCGCCGATACCCAAGTTCATCAAAGGCATAGGCCGCCATCAGGAACATAGCCTCAGTCGCTTCAGGTGTACGTTTCAGGTCATCGCCAAACGCAACGCAGCCAACCTCAGCGCTTCCGTGCTCTTCGCGGATCCGCATATAGCCCGCCATGCTTAGTATCTTGCCGCTTTCCTTGTTGCGGATGACCAAAGGCTCCCAACCCGCTTTGGCCTGAACCAAGCTGAATATCTTTTGAAACGCTTCAGGTCTTTCAAACGGCCCAATCGGCATATAGGTCCAGATATCGGCATTCTGAGGGCCAGCAACCGCGCCAAACAGACCCTCTAGATGGACCGCCCAATCCAAGGGTTCCAAAATGATACGCACTCCAGACAGCGGCTCTCTGCCCGGGCGCTCCCGCGTCGTCCAATCATCTAAGCTCATCCGATAATGCCAGTAATTGCTGCACGGGCCGCTAAAACTGGGCTCATCAGGTGCGTCCGGCCGCCCCGGCCCTGCCGTCCCTCAAAGTTTCTGTTTGACGTTGAAGCGCAGCGCTCGCCCGGCGCTAATATATCTGGGTTCATGCCCAAACACATAGAACATCCCGGCTCTCGCCACTCAAAACCGGCAGACAGGAAAATCTCGTCCAAGCCTTCGGCTTCAGCTTGCGCACGCACAAGTCCTGACCCCGGAACAACCATTGCGCGAACGCCTGTCGAAACATGCCCCGTCCGCGCCACATCAGCTGCGGCGCGCAGGTCTTCGATACGCGAATTGGTGCAAGAGCCAATAAACACACGCTGAACCGGCGTCCCCGCAATCTTTTGGCCCGCTTCAAGCCCCATATATTCGAGCGCCCGCTCAATTGCAGATTTCTTTACTTGATCGCTAATCTCGGCTGGGTCCGGTACATTTCCGGAAAGCGCAATTGCCTGTTCCGGGCTTGTCCCCCACGTGATCGTCGGCTCAACGTCTTTAGCATCGATCTCAACCACTTCGTCCCAATGGGCGTCATCGTCGGAAAATAGTGTCGACCAGTATTTCTCTGCCATTTCCCACGCACCCGCTTTTGGTGCAGCGGGGCGACCCTTCATATAAGCAAACGTCTTCTCATCCGGCGCAACAAGACCAGCCCGCGCGCCGCCCTCAATCGACAGATTGCACAGCGTCATGCGCCCTTCCATGGACAGACCGCGAATAGCAGGCCCGCGAAACTCCATCACGCATCCCGTACCACCAGCCGTACCAATCTTCGCGATCAGGTGAAGCGCCAAGTCTTTAGCTGTCACACCCGGGGCAAGATCCCCGTGAATATCGACAGCCATATTCTTCATTTTACGAGCGCGCAGGGTCTGTGTCGCCAGAACATGCTCAACTTCACTCGTCCCGATCCCGTGGGCTAAAGAGCCAAATGCGCCATGCGTAGATGTATGACTATCGCCGAAAACAATGGTCATTCCGGGCTGAGTTCGCCCCTGCTCTGGGCCAACAACATGGACAATACCATTGCGAAGATCGCCCATTGGGAAAAATTCAATGCCATATTCGGCAACATTGCGCGTTAAGGCCTGAAGCTGATTACGGGCAGCTTCATCTTTAACACCAGCAAGACCCAAGGCCTGATTTTCGGTTGGCGTATTGTGATCTGCCACCGCAAGCGTCAAATCCGGGCGGCGCACACCGCGTCCGGCCGCTTTCAAACCCGCAAAAGCTTGCGGCGTCGTAACTTCATGGATCAGGTGAAGATCAATAAACATTAGAGCTTCACCGGTTGCAGCGTCTTCGCTGACCAAATGAGCGTCCCAGATTTTATCGTACAGTGTTCGTCCGGCCATGTTTCACCTCTTCACCGCGTTTAACACCACGAGTAGAGCGATTTCGCAAGCGCAACATCGCCGCGTTTACTAGCAAAACAGCAGATACGGCAAAGGGTTGATAGCTTGCACACTATCAACCCAAAGTCAGTATCGGATAAGGCGACCCTAAAGTCGCCCAATCACTTAGTTACAGTTACAAGGTGCGCCGAGGTTTAGAACAACCAGGCTAGCACGGACAGTTTCGTAACGTGCTGGGTTCGTTACAGTTTCTGTACGAGCGTTTACACGGCGATACTCGATCGGCTGGATGATCGTACGAACAACCGGCTGATAGATGTCGCGCTGAGTAACAGCGTCAAAGTATGTTTCAGAACGCTCTTCTTGGTACACTTCTTCAACAGAAGGAATGTAGTTCACGACAGTCTGTGGAACGGTGACGCTCTCTGTACGACCTGGAAGTGTTTCAGTCTCGTAGCGAGTTTCACGTGTTTCAGTTTCTGTACGACCCTGAAGAACTTCGTTGATCACCGGCTGAACAGTTGTGATCACAACTGGCTGGATGATGTTACGTGTGATCTGATCGATGTACACATCTTCAACTTCAAGAATTGTACGCTCTGTGACTTGTGGGATAACGTTCTCAACAAGTTGCGGAGCTTCTTCAGTCTCAACACGAAGCGGCAGACGCTCTTCTTCGTAACGTGTGTCTTGAGTGATCGTCTCAGTTGTACCGCGAAGGATCTGGCGCTCAATCGGCTGGATCGTCGTGACGGTAGAAGGCTGATAGATGTTACGTGTTGCAACATAAGGAACAACGCGCTCTGAGTACTGCTCTTCAGTAACAGTCGTTAGGTCTTCAGTCAGGTTCTCAACAGTCGCTGGAACAACAATCGTGTTACGCTCAGTTGGAGCGGTACGTGTTTCGTAGCGTGTTTCAGCAGTGATTGTTTCAACACGTGGACGTGTGATACGGCGCTGAACAGGAACAACAATTGTACGCTCAACTGGCTGAATGATGTCACGGCGAGCAACAACATCATATGTTGTCTCAGTGATTTCTTCAGTGTTGTTTGTTGTGACCTGCGGGATGTAGTTTTCAACAACAGCCGGTGTGTCATCACGCTCATAGCGTGTTGGCAGACGGTTAGTTGTGTACGTCATGTCCTCAGTGATGCTTTCGTCACGGCCTTCAAGCACTTCACGTGTGATTGGCTGGATAAGTGTACGCTGAACTGGCTGAACGATTTCACGGCGCGTCACCGCGTCAATGTACTCAGTCGTTTCTTGGACTTCAGTACGTGTTTCCATTTGCTCTTCAGTACCACCACAGCAGTACTCAGACTCAACAGCAGTTTGTGAACCGCCCATGTAACGTACGTCTGTATTCGCACCGTTGGCACCAGATTGCGCGATAATTTCGCGGATTTCTGCGTCGGTAAGGATACGTTCAGCAGTCGCAGAACCAGCAGCGCTATAGCGCTCGCCTGCAACCTGACCGTCCCAGCTAGAGCCGTCGCCGTCAGCGAAGGCCGTCATCGGAAGCAACGCAGCAGCTGCAGCACCGATCAAGATCGTTTTAGTAAGTTTCATTTCCACCTTCCCCTATTTATGGCGACAACGCCACAAGGTTCGTTCGCATTTTTTCGTCCCGAACCATTTCGGGACAACAAGAATACGGGACGCAATAATCGCGCCTGTCATTTCGTGTATGTAATGAAACAGCCCAAACCAACCGGATTCGCCAGTGACGGGAATAATCTACTGCTATTTCTTACCTATACGCGCGATCAGCTACGCAAGGACGTTCCAGTCACGCCCATAGTATGGCTGCTGCAAGTTGGGGGCCATTAACAAAGCCGGAATGGAACAATCCGAAGCCCCAAATTGGGACAAGAAAAAACCCCGCGCCTTAGGCACGGGGTTTTAAAATCATTTAGGTGGGTGGAAGCTCTACGCTTCTTCGCCGCCTTCTGCTTCAGCAGCTTTTGCGGCAGCAGCAGCTTCAGCGGCTTTCGCCTTTGCAGCAGCTGTGCGCTCTTTAGCGGCTTCTTCTTTACGAACAACTTTAGCAGCCTCGCGTTGGCGGCGAAGCTCAGTCTTGCTCTCAGTAACCTCAGTAACTTCCATACCGTGGCCTGTTGTACGCTCTGCGATACGTGCAGACTTACCACGACGATCACGAAGATAGTAAAGCTTGGCGCGGCGAACCCGGCCTTTACGCTTAACTTCAATGCTCTCAATCATCGGCGAGACAACTGGGAAGATACGCTCAACACCTTCACCGAAAGAAATCTTACGGACAGTGAAGTTCTCGTTGATGCCGGCACCAGCGCGGGCAATGCAAACGCCTTCGTAACGCTGAACACGCTCACGGTCGCCTTCTTTAATCTTCACGTTGACAGATAGTGTGTCACCCGGTGAAAATTTCGGAATGTCTTTGCCTGCAGTAACGCGGGCAACTTCTTCAGCTTCAAGCTGCTCAATCATGTTCATCGTCCGTCTCCGACGCTCGTATTTCTGGCCCATTGGGGAAAGCGGCGTATAAATCGGGACGACGGGCTTTTGTCAATGCCTCGCTCTGCTGATTCCGCCAGTCTGCAACCTTTTTATGGTTGCCAGATGTCAAAACCTCTGGAGTCCCGCGCCCTTCCCACTCTCTGGGCAATGTATATTGCGGATATTCTAGCAATCCGTTGGCGAAACTTTCATCCTCAACTGAGGCATGATTACCCGCCACGCCTGAGATCAAACGCAGAGTCGCCTCCAGCATCGCCATCGCCGCAACTTCGCCGCCCGCAAGAATAAAATCCCCAAGCGAGACCTCAATCATCTCGCGGCCTTCGATCACGCGCTCATCAAGGCCCTCAAACCGTCCGCAAAACATTATCACACCCGGCCCAGCAGCCCACTGCTCTGCCACTGGCTGCGAAAACGGCACACCTCTAGGGCTAGGGTATATCAAAGGCCGCCCATCGCGTGGCAGGCTATCTATCGCAGCAGCCGCCACATCAGGGCGCAAGACCAGTCCCGCGCCGCCGCCAGCCGGCTTTTCATCCACCTGACGATGCTTACCCAGCCCAAACTCACGCAGATCCACCGTTTCAAGCGACCACAAACCCTCGCGCTGGGCGCGCTCCAAGATAGAAACGCCCAGCGGCCCCGGAAAAGCATCCGGATAAAGGGTAATGATTGATGCCTTAAAACTCATAAGGCTGCCTTACAGGCTGCGGCTTAGAATGCCTAGCGTGCGAATACGCTACTCCGCTACTCCGCTGCAACGTCTTCAATGCTGCACACACCCGCGCGGTAATTTCCAACCGTTCTGATCACGTCTTTACCCTCGGGCTCAACCCGCGCGCCATAGACCAGTGTCTCCAGAACCCGCTGCATCAAACCATCCAGCCGGGTCACGACATAGCAATCCACGGTTGGTTCAGCATGCGGATTACCAATTCCGCTATCATCGGTCAGGAACAGATATCGGCCATTCGTAATTTGGGCCATGCCGCGCATCATAAACTCAGCGGTCTTATCAACACCGCTCGCCGCAAGCGGAACAATGTGAATCCCGCGTGTCCGCGAGATAAGGGCGCTGTCCCATGTTGAAGCAATATCCTCATCATGCGGCGGCGCATCAGCAACCAGCAAGTTCACTTTGATCGCATCATCGCGCCATTCCAGTCCCAAGCCTTCATTCATCGCAACTTGCATCGCTTCGGGCATATCCCCGCCGCCGCCTGCGCTTTGCTTACCTAGGTCCAGCTTAAAACTGGCCAGATCATTCGTGAAAGGCACAGTCTTACTGACATAGGCGTCGCCCTGATCACGGTAGACGATCAATCCCGCCTGAATGTCGAGATTAGAATTAGCTTCCTGCAAACGCTCCAGAATGCCGGTCAATTCAACCTGCAAATAGCGCATCTCGTCAGACATCGATCCCGTCGCATCCAGCGTCAGCAACAGATCCAGCTTCTGCGGCAGCGTCACATCTTGCGCCAAGTCAAACGTAAGCGTGCCGCCCTCTTTTAGTCGCTTCGCCGAGATCGTCTTTGACGAAGCGTCACCATCCACGCCGGAAACAGAAACCGTCACACCTTCTGAAAGCGCGTCATAATTTGGGTAGATATAAGCCATTCCATTCGCGCCCGTGCGAAGCGGGAACATTGGCTCACCCGCCGCCGTCTTCAGCATAATATTCGCCATTGGAACAGGCTTCCCCAGACGATCAACAACCTTCAACCCAATGCGTTGGTTCGCATCGACATAGGGCAAATCTTTCCCGCTCAGTTCGCCTTGCAGCACTTTTTCCAAATACTGCTTGTACAGTCCCGGGTTCAACACATCATCATAATCACCCGCTGTCAGCATACCTGCCTGAGGTTCCGGTTGATCTGGGCGTGGCTCTGGCGGCATGGGCTTGGGCCCAATAATCATACTATCGGCAACAACCTCTCGCGTCCGCCCACCTTCACTTCGTTTTGCGCCGGTCACGATGATAGATTCAGACGCCATGTCACTCATCCCCACACTGGCCGGAGGAGGAGGTGGTGGTGGCGGAGGAGGCGGGGGCGCGGGCGGGAAAGATT
>JAQWGO010000157.1 GCA_029238175.1 Henriciella sp.
GTCCTTCGATTGCCAATTATAGGCCGGACGATCCTCGAAATCGAAACAACCAGAATCATGGGATTGCGCCTACAATCAGTCCTGTCAACAGGGTCATAATCGGAACGGCGAGCGCAGAGTATCGCGTCATTTTTTGTTCAATCACTGCTCTCAGTCCTGAGGCGCTATCGGCGAAAATGTCAGATAGCGCTCCGGTTCGCTCTCCAACAGCTGCGATTTGGGCGAACAGGCCTGGAAAAAGCTTTTGCTTTTCGAGCGCAGCAGACAGGCTCTGGCCTCTTCGAATTTCGATGCGGGCGGCTCCCAAAGCATCCCGTAATCCTTGATTTGAAAGACCGAGTTCAACCTGGTGTAGACTGTCATTGAGTGTAAGGCCGCCTTTCAAAAGGTCTGATAGCAATCCCATGATTCTGGTTGTTTCGATTTCGAGGATCGTCCGGCCTATAATTGGCAATCGAAGGACCATGCGATCAAAAGCAAGTTTTCCTGTTTTGCTCTTGTACCAGCCCAGCGCGAGGAGAAGGCTCGCTGAGCAAATCCAAGCGATGTGTGCGCCATATAATTGCAGCCCATTGGAAAGGAAAAGGATGAATGAGACCTCAGGACTGACAGGTCCAGTGCCAGCTTCGAAGACTGGCTGCATGGCCGGAACAACCCATAGCAGGATCGTTACAATTGCAATAATCGCAAAGATGAGGATGAGGCTGGGATAAATCGCTGCGGTCTTGAGTTTCGATATGAAGCTCAAGTTTTGCTCCGTCGTCTTTGCAATTTTTTCGAACGATTGGCCTAAGTCGCCAGCGCGCTCACCAGCTTTTACAATTGCCAAGAAATAGGCCGGGATGGCTTTTGGATAAGTTTCGAACGTTTCAGACACACTCTTCCCCGACCGTACGCCTTGAAGAATATGATTGCAGAGCAGCTTGACCTCTTTTTCGGCACTGGTTTGGATCAAGATCTGTAGCGCTTGTTCGATCGGAATATGCTTTGAACATAGCGGGGCGATCCTTGAGCTAAATTGATGCACAAGTCGAAGCGGCAGTTTCTTGGATTGTTGGGGTTTATTTTTGAGCGTCTGCGCAGGCTCGGCAGGGTTCAATTCAAAGACCAATAGACCTTTAGCTTGCAAAGCCCGCAATGCATCCGCGCTTGTCTCAGCTTGAAGAATATCACTTTTTACACGCCCGCTATCGTCCTGTGCCAGGTATTTATATCTCACGCCATTGCTCCTGCGCCGACGACGCGAATAACTTCATCAATGGTGGTTTCGCCGCGAACAACTGTCTGGAACCCCGCCTCGCGGAGGCTTTCCCAACCATTCTCCTTAATGTGTGCACGCATATCGTTCTCTGATCCGCGGCTCGAAATCAGACGCTGAAGGTCTGACGTAATCGTAACAACTTCTGATATGCTGGTGCGCCCTGAATAACCGGTATTGCGGCATTCAGCGCACCCCGTTGCTTTAAAAATTTCATCGACTTGCACCCCAAGCTCGACCTCCAAAAGCTTTTTGAAAGAATAGCGCGGCGCTTCAGAAGTCTTACAATTTGAGCATAATTTTCTGATGAGTCTCTGCGCTGTGATGGCTCTTAGTGCACTGGCCAGGAGGTAATCTGCGACACCCATTTCCATCAGTCTGGTTATGGTCGCCACCGCGCTGTTGGTATGTATAGTTGATAGCACTTGGTGGCCCGTCAAGGCGGCTTCTATAGCAATCCCAGCAGTCTCTAGGTCTCGAATCTCTCCAATCATGATCACATTTGGATCGTGTCGAAGCATTGCGCGCAAAGACCGCGCAAAGTCAAAGCCAATCTCTGGTTTAATTGGCACTTGTGTGACCCCGATAAGGTGATACTCAACCGGGTCTTCTACGGAAATCAGTTTTTTGTCAGGCGTCGCAATCTCTTGCAGGGCAGCATATAAAGTTGTTGTCTTGCCGCTGCCTGTTGGACCCGTTACCAGAACAATACCGTCTGGCTCTTCGAATGCCGCCCTCAAGCGTTTAAGAGAAGCGCCGCCAAGGCCAGTTTGACCGAGAGAGAGAAACCCTTTCGATTGATCCAAGATACGCAGTACAAGGCTCTCACCTTCGAGCGTTGTTATCGTAGCCACACGCACATCAATATCGCGACCACCAATTCTCGTGCGAATACGTCCGTCTTGAGGCACGCGCCGCTCGGCAATGTTGAGCCCAGCGATAAGCTTCACGCGTGAGATGACCGCGTCAGCCTTCGGGGCCGGGGGCAGGTCTGGCTTTGTTAAATGCCCGTCAATTCTTACTCGGACCAAAAGCGATGTTTTACTTTGCTCGAGGTGAATGTCAGAAGCCCCCCATTCAACACAGAGCGCTAATAGACGCTCCACCCATTCGACGACAGGGGCGCCGGCGGCAAGATCCTTTAAACGGGTCTCGTCCAGGTCACTGTCGCGGCTAACCGAGACTTCGGTCGTCGGCTCCAGCTCGTCCTCACATTTGTCCAACCAAGCCAGTATGGCATCACGCGGAAAAAGCAGAGGCTCGATCGGAACGCCAGCTTTGAACTCAACGGCTGAAAGCCCCTCCAAGTCCAGCGGGTCTGCCATGACAAGCTTCAGTTCTCCGGACGTCGTCTCTATTGGCGCGATCGCTTTTTCTCTCATGAATGAGATCGGGACGATCTTGGAAAGCGCTGGAGCGTCCGGCAAATCTTCATTGTTTAAAAGCGGAATTGAAAAGCTTTCGGAAGCTATTTCATAAAGTCTGTCCTGCGCGCAATATCCCAGGCTGGACAACACCCAGATCAAAGGTCGCGCGGTTTCCCTGGCTCGTTTTTCGGCGGTTATGAGGTCTTGTTGGCCCAAAATTCCGGACTGCAAGAGCGCCGACTTAAACGCCGCGACGCCGTCATGGAAGGGTTTGTGATCGTGCAACATGGGGTGTTATCAAACTCATTGATTGGTGGATTGCACAATCTTGTAGTTTAAGATGGCGCGATCTCAACCTGGTTCGCCAGATCAGCGAAAGGCTTTGACGCCAGCCTATTCTCGCAGTTGTTTCCGACACGCCGGTTCACCCGGAACTTGAAACAAAATTGCCTTTGCGAGACCTAAGTAATGAACGCCGCCCAACTGCACAGCAAACTCCGAATTCTTAAGAGCGAAACGCTTGGCTTCTTCCAGTGGTGGGGCATAACTCTGTTGGCAACCGCGCCTAGATGGCTCACAAATGTGTTCGCGAATGATCGCAAATTACCAAACTTATTCGTCAAATCGGGGTCTATTTTCGACCGAGATGGACGTCCCGTTGTCTCGCAGAGTGTTACCTCTGCAGCACAAATCAACCTGGTTCTGGATGAGTCTGAGGTTTTCTTCCGAGAGCGTTGGCTCCCGGTTGCGTCTCGCCATCGCTGGCAGGCGATTATGGATTTTGATTTTCTGAGCAATGCGCCATTTGATGAAACCGAGATTCGCAGCGACGTCGAATTGTTGGAACTTGATGAACGCGGTGAACTTGGACGTGTCCGACACGCTGTGTGCAAATGCGTCACAATCGGATTGGCGCTAAGTGCGGCGAGGAAGACAGGGTTGACGCCATTGCGTATCAGCGTTCGCGACCAGAAAAGCGGGACACTTCATTTCAATTTCTTGAACCAGCAAACTATTCAGTTAATAACTTACAATATCAACAAATTGAATACACTCTTAATCGCGCTAATTGCTCTGGGTTTAGTGTCAATTGCTACAGCTTCCCTAGACCGAAATATTATCGAGATCGCCAAACTCGAGCAACAAGAAATTGACCTGCGATATACGGCCAAGCCGATCTTACAAAAGCACGGCGAAGTGATGCAGCTCGTCGAACTGGATGAATGGTTGCGACACGTTTTCGAAAACCCTGCCCGGTTCACCAATGTCTATGAGGATGTGACGCTGCACCTACCAGAGGGTACCTGGTTGGAGTCTCTGTCCTATAGTGAGCGCAGCTTATTTATTACCGGTCAGACACATGATGGCGACGGTATGGTCGAAAGCCTCGAAAAGAGCGCGCTTATTGGGCGCGCTGAATTCACAACGCCATTGATCCGCAACGCTCAGATCGGCACGGACCGGTTTCAGATGAAACTTAGTCTGAGAGCGATGACGCCGCCCCCTGCAAAAGAAAGGCAGATGTAGCCATGTTTGCAACAAACCTGAAGCTAAAATTAAACCCGGTTCAGAAGGCTTGGACTCTTCTGGGGGCAAGCGCGGCGTTGATTATTATCGTCTGTGCGATCATGCTTTTTGAGAGCGGTAAAATGCAGTCTCAAAAGCAGCAGGAGCTGATCTCGAATATCGAGAAATGGGCATCAATCGCGAACGCGTCTCAGACTGTAGACCAAAACTATAGCGCAGCGCAAACAGCGAACCTCACCTTTTCCGCCACATTGGCGGCAGAATCGGATACTCAAGCTGCCTCGCGAGTCCAAGCACTGGTTCGTCGCTCACTAAAAAGCGCCGGTGTAGAAGTCAGGCGTATTCAGCCACTTGAGCTTAACGATACAGGGCGCCTTTCTTCAATTGGTGTAGAAGTCGCTTTCAATATTCCAGCCAATAGGCTCAATGATGCATTGCGTGAACTTGAAAGTACGACACCGCGTTTGGAGTTAGATCAGATCCTTATTCGTCAGGCTTCTGGCAACCGACGAACCCAAGCCAGCGATGAGTCGACAGTTTTAGAGATCAAAGCCACCGTCAGAGCATATATCAGGGAGACATCATTGTGATCAAGTATCAATTAAGAAAGAACACTATCGCTTTGCTAGCAACGCTCGGCGCTATTGTCGCTCTACTCATTCCTCACAATGGGCGGGCCGGAGAGCTTAAAGTTGAAGCGACAGCCAGATACAGTTCGCTAACACTCGCGAACAAGAAGCTACCAGAGAGGTTCTTGATGTTACGTCTGGCAAACAAAACACCTTTTGACCGCATCAAGCATGATAAAATGTCAACTGATTCCAAAACCAGTATTGATATAAACCCGGGCGATTTATTGCGGCTCAGCGGAACAGCTAGGTCTAGAACAAATGTTCGCGCCCGAGTTGAGAACCTCGCATCCAAAGAAGCACATTGGGTCAGCGAAGGAGAAATGGTGTTTGGGTGGCAGCTTCAATCAATTAGAAACGAAAGTGTGAAACTTCAGCGTGATGGAACCACTATCCAGCTATCCATTTACCGCGGCAAGAATGCCAATAAGGAAAGTCAAAAATGACCCGGACGCGAACAACCCGTCACCTAAAAACAATCGCTTCAGTTTGTTCAACACTCATACTTGCCAATTGCGCATCTCAAATCGAAACGAATACGGCGGAACGCCTGAACGTCACGATCGGCGATCAAGAGCGCTATAATCCAAGTTCGACTTCAGATACGCTGGACACGATTAAACCAGCGCAACCTATAAAACAGTCAGATAAAAAAGACGATTTTGAGTTTTTTCAGAACGGGAAAGAGGGTTTAAATACCGCGCAAGAATCTCGCGCTGCAAGGCAAGACAATACCCCCAGTATTGAGCTCGACCTGATCAAAGTCGATGCAAGCGATGCGATTGCCGATATTTTAGGTTCTACGCTCGAGACAACTTACGTCTTGGAATATGAGCCAGAGGGTCAAATTAGCCTGCAGACAGCTGGAATGGTTAGCCGGCAGACAGCGATAGACTTGCTTAACACCGCTCTGGCATCGGTCAACGCGACCTTGATCCAGGCTGATAACTATTTTGTTGTGAAGCGCCTTTCCGATCGCGCTGAACGTAATCAGGTTCAATTCTTGGGAGACGAGGGCTTTAATATTGGCGAGCAAACAAGGGTTGTTCCACTCAATTATGTAAGTGCAAAGTCTCTGGAAAGCATATTCGCAAGTCTGCCTGGCCAATCTGTCAAGGTTTCGAGTGACGCGGGAAGAAACTTGCTCATCCTCAACAGCGAGAGCGTTCCACTTGATGATTTAGCACAGATAGCAAACCTGTTTGATCAAAACTGGCTCAGTGAAATGTCGTTTGCCGCAACTCCAGTAAAATTTACGGCGCCTGAACAAATCATTGAGGAGCTCAACCAGATTCTAGGAACACAAGACACCTCGGCAAAGGCTGGCATGCTTCGGTTCTTGGCCCTGCCTCGGTTGAATGCAGTTGTGTCGATCAGTCGAAATCCTGAATATCTCAAAACGGCAGAGGCATGGATTCAGCGCCTTGACCGTAGTCAAACCAAGCCGGAGCAGAAATTTCTGATTATTCCCGTCCAGCATCGAGATGCTGAGGAAGTCGCAGAACTCCTTTCGGTCACCTTTTCTGATCTCTTCGACCCAGCCGATCTTTCCCGGTCCGGCGGCGCCAATTTGGAGCCTGGGTCTTCGCCCGCGGTTGCAGGCTCGGCGATGGGTTTGAACCCGGCTATTTCTTCGCCTCAACCCAAGGGCCTCGGAAAACTGCGCGTATCTACAGACACATCCAACAATACGATTATTGCATATGCCCACCCTGATCAGTTGGATATGATTGAAGCGATGGTGCAGAAAATCGATGTCGCTCCTAAGCAAATCTACCTTGAGACAACCATCGCCGAAGTAACTTTGAATAACGATTTGGCGTTTGGGCTATCCTGGTTCTTTGAAAACGGCGATCTGTCAGCCGGCTATAGTGATATCGCGTCTGGCGCGGTCGGCAATCGGTTTCCTGGCTTTTCCGCTTTGATCAGTGGGCCAGATGCACGCCTTGCCCTGTCAGCTGTTTCGAGCCTGACAGACGTCAAAGTCCTCTCATCCCCTTCAATCATGGTTTTAAACAATAAAACCGCCACGCTACAGGTTGGTGATCAAGTTCCGATCGTCACCCAATCCTCAGTGAGTATAGGTGACGCTGACGCGCCGATAATCAATTCTGTCTCGATGCGCGATACCGGTATTATTCTCAACGTTACGCCGCGGGTGAATGATGAGGGCACTGTGGTTCTGGATATCGAACAAGAGGTTAGCAATGTGATCTCCACCGTCTCATCCGGAATAGACTCTCCGACGATTCAGCAACGGCGATTGACCACGACGGTAATGGTCGAAAACGGTAAGTCGATCGCCCTTGGCGGCCTTATCCGAGAGCGCATTTCCAACAATGAATCAAAAGTCCCTATATTGGGTGATATCCCGCTGATTGGTCCGGCAATGTTCAAGTCTGAGAAAGATGTCATTGAGCGGACAGAATTACTGCTCTTGATCACCCCAAAAGTGGTGCGCTCGGAGCAGGATGGATTATCGATCTTAAAGGACCTTGCGAATGATATGTCGAGTATAGAATTGTCATTTTCTAGCCAGCATCCAGAGCAAGATGAAGTGACCAAGGCATCGGATCCAAACATCCATGTCGCGGGTTAGAAATCTATTTCAGGTCTTGGGAAAATGCGAGGCAGGAAACACGGTGATCTATGTCGCTGGGGCGTTAATGGTGATGGCGGTTGTCGCGGCCGAGATTAGAAACACAAGCCGCAGAACAGTCATGATGCAGGGATTGGAGTATACATTGCTGCGTCAAAGCCTTGCCGCTGATTCCATTAGTCGGCTTGCGGGGTATTTATACTCGGTCGATCCCATGCATCGCCATGCAATCTGCGTGTATAATGACATGCCGTTGGCCTATTCTGTCTATCCTGCTTCAGGGTTGCTGGATTTAAACACGATCATGCCGGACCGGTTGGAAGCCGTCTTAACGCGGCTTTCTGTCGATCCGGGCACGGCGCGAACGATTGCAGCAGGCTTCGAGCAGTACCGATTGATCAGCACAAATGAGGCTGAAGCAACGATATTTGGTGAGGCGGGTTATTTTCAGCACATCAATCAATTGCGGAGCCTTCCTGGAATGACTGATATGGTTTTCGACACCCTTCGTCCATACATCACTGTCGATGCCTTCGCACCGAGCCTTAATATCGAAGCGGCGCCGGCCCTTTTGCGAGACCTTTCTGAACAATCTGGACTCAATCCGGCGCAGAGCACGCTTGAAGCTGCTGATTGGCTCGATAAGGATGAAGCCTTGCAAATCGAGATACGGTTCATTGGGACCGAGTTTGTCGCGGCGTCCTCGCGTTATTACGCCTTTTCAGAAGCCATAAACCCTCAAGGGAGGCGTCAGCTAAAACATAGTTACACGTCGAATAAAACTCTCGGGCATTATCAAACAGAGCGTCTAAACTCGATAAGTGTAGAGGATCTACATGACTGCTCGGCCTTGTTAGATAAAGTATCACCTAGTTAAACAGTTGAGAAAAGGGAACTGTCAGAGTAAAATCGCTTGAGGCGACACTGCCCCGGTTTTAGTCTCGGCGTCATTTCGAAAAACCCGTTCCGCTACTTTAACACGTCACCGGAAATCATCCGGTTGGCGGTGATGTTATGTGTTCGATTTCCACTTTCGTTGCGAAATGTCGAAGACCTGCTCCATGAACGCGGTATCGATGTGAGCCATGAGAGCGTGCGATACTGGTGGAACAGATTTGGACCGATCTTTGCCTCGGCGATCCGCAAGAGACGATCGCAATCGATGCGGCAAAGTCCGTAATGGCGCTGGCACCTGGATGAGGTCTTCGTCAAGATCAATGGCAAGCAGCATTACCTCTGGCGCGCTGTCGACCACGAAGGTGAGGTGCTGGAAAGCTACGTCACGAAGCGCCGAGATCGCAAGTCAGCATTGAGATTCCTGAAGAAAGCGATGAAGCGGTATGGCACCCCAGAAGTCGTGGTGACAGACCGCCTGGCGTCATATCGGGCGGCCATGAAAGTGATCAGAAACGAACATCGCCAGGAGGTCGGCCGCCATCTGAACAACAGCGCCGAAAACAGCCACCTCCCCTTTCGAAGGAAAGAACGAGCCATGCTCCGGTTTAGACTGATGCGAAGTCTTCAGAAATTCGTCTCCGTCCATTCCTCAGTCCATAACCACTTCAATCATCAGAGAAACATCGAACGCAGACCCAGATTCAAAGACCTTCGCACAGCCGCCCTCTCTGAATGGCGCGGGCTTCTCGCTGCCTAAACCGCGGCACTCAAATTGGATGCTGGAGACTGTTTCGCGTTAGTCTGACACCCCCTCTATGAGTGTGGGGAAGGAAGTGAGCCTTCTTCAATTGCCCTCTGACGAAACCTCACTTTCGAAGAGCGGTGCGGGATAGACCCGCGCCGCTTTTGCTGTCCTTGGTCCATGGACAGTGGACATCCGCCTTGAAGTCGGATCGATACAAAAAATATGGAAACACAACATTCTGAAACTTCAAGAAGCTTCGAAATAGTTACAATTACCGGCGCACCCGATGAGCGACTGCATCTCCACAAAATTCATCATAATTAGTTGTATTCATAGTGTTATTATTGAACTCCGATCCAACCCGCGCTATTAGCGCGGGTTGGATACAAATGCACTGGAATGAGGCACTAAATTGCATGAAATATTAACAATTTTTCTTGCATAATGAGTGCCAAACACCTATCTTCCATAGGCAAAGGAGACATGAGACCATGATGGCGCTCAATCAGCTTAAGAAGAGACTTCGCCCGGGCCAGGTGTACCGGCGCGCTGATCTTGCGCGCATGAGTAATGCCGTTGACCGTCATCTTCGCCAGCTTCTGGATGAAGGGCGGCTCGTAAAGGCGGCGCCCGGTCTTTACATGGTTCCAAGGAAAACGCGGTTTGGCGATGCCCCGGCCGATGCGACTAAGCTTGTCGCCGGCTTCCTGAAGGATGATCGTTTCCTGATGGTCTCGCCGAATGACTATAACGGTCTCGGCGTTGGCACGACGCAGCTTTACAATGAGATGGTCGTTTACAATGGCAAACGACATGGTCAGTTCGAGCTGGGCGGACGGCCGTTTGATTTCCGACGTAAGCCTTTCTTTCCAAGCGAGGTGAGTGCGGAGTTTCTGCTTGTCGACCTCCTCAACAATGTGACGCGGCTTGCTGAAGATCAGGAAGCCGTCATGGCGCGCGCACGCAACCGGGCCAGAGAGATGGACCCCAGCGCGCTCAAGAGCGCTGTCGAAAAGTTCGGCGGGGTGCGCGCCAAGCGTGAGCTGATGCCCGTGCTTGATAACGTGGACGCCCTCGCGAGAGCCGCATGACCTTCCTCCACGAGACGCCCGACTTTGGCGACCTGATTGCTATTGTCGGGCGCGATCTCTCGATTGATCCAGCTCTGATCGAAAAAGATTACTGGATCATGCACTGCCTCTATGGCCTGCAGCAGCTAGGCCTGTCCTTTGAGCTCAAAGGCGGCACGTCCCTTTCCAAGGGCTTCCGCCTGATTCACCGCTTTTCCGAAGACATCGATATTCAGATCAACCCGACCGAAAAACTCCCGACCGGCAAGAACCATACAAAGGCGGCCCACATTGAAGCCCGCCGCGCCTACTTTGATGGCCTCGCGAACACGATCGCAATTGCCGGCGTGACAAGCGTTGAACGCGATGAAGCGTTCGACGATGAGCGTATGCGAAGCGCCGGCATTCGCCTTATCTACACATCGCAAAACGAAATCCCTGCTGGTGTGAAGGATGGGGTTCTATTGGAAGCGGGGTTCGATCAGGTCGCCCCCAACTCGCCCTGTGATTTTTCCTCATGGGCCTACGACCGCGCCATCGAAAGCGGGGTGACGGATATCGTCGACAACCGCGCTATGGGCGTTGCCTGCTACAATCCCGAATATACGCTGGTCGAAAAATTGCACGCGATCTCGCGCAAGTTTCGGCAACAACAGGCCGACGGCTCGATGCCACAAAACTTCATGCGCCACTATTATGATGTCTACTGCCTCCTAGCACATGACACTGTTCTGGCATTCCTCGGAAGCGAAAACTACAAAGCGCACAAGGCTGCAAAGTTTACGCAGAATGACGAGCATGACCTCCGCGAAAACGAAGCCTTCCTTCTCGCCGCCAAAGAAACGCGCAAGCTCTATCAGGACGCCTATGAGAGCACCCGCGCACTCTACTATCAGGATATGCCGAGCTTCGACGCCATTTTGGAGCGCATCGCAGCGTATGCTGAACGTCTCTAAGCAGCACGTCCCTCTTCACAAAATTTGACCACAGGCGATGGCGCTGCAGCCAACGGCCCAAGATAACGCCGACGAGGCCAAACGCCCCGTACCAAAGCGTGAAGGCGGCCCGGCAAGTGCTGGCCGATACCCGCTTTCAGAAGAAATCACACATGAACTTCAGCACGCTCAACAAGTCAAATGCGGCGTCGGCACCAGACATCCCCGCGAGAAGGCAAAGAAACTCTTCTACAACCGGGATTCTCACTGAGAATCAGTGTGAAAATCAAAATTGAAAGACTAAGCGAATGAAGTGAAAAGAAACAATGATGACAAAACGTCCAAGTATGTAAATAATATCAGTGGCTAAAGGCGAAATATGCAAAATGGGGCTTTGCAAAAATGACTGAATTCCACCCCTTACCAAAACCAAGCAAATGGCCAGGCATCAATGCTCGGTTGCTTGGGGTGGAACTGTCAGAGTAAAATCGCTTGAGGCACACCTACCCTGACTTTAGTCTCGAAGACATGTCCAAGAATCCATTCCGCTACTTCAACACATCGCCTGAGATTATCCGACTTGCGGTGGTGATGTAGGTCAGGTTTCCGCTTTCACTCCGCAATGTCAAAGATCTCCTCCACGAGCGCGGCATTGAAGTTTGCCATGAAAGTGTACGCCACTGGTGGAACAGTTTTGGTCCAATGTTCGCGTTTGAAATAAGGAAGAAGCGATCCCAATCTCTGCGCCAGCATACCCAATGGAGATGGCATTTGGATGAGGTCTTCGTCAAAATAAATGGCAAGCAGCATTACCTTTGGCGTGCCGTTGATCACGAAGGTGAAGTCTTGGAATGCTTCGTCACGAAACGGCGGGATCGCAAAGCAGCACTACGCTTCATGAAGAAAGCGATGAAGCGATACGGCAACCCGGAGGTCATTGTCACTGATCGATTGGCCTCATATCGTACTGCGATGAAGGTGATTGGAAACGAAGACCGCCAAGAAACTGCGAGGTGGGCAAACAACCGGGCCGAAAACTCGCACTTGCCGTTTCGGCGACGAGAACGCGCGATGCGAAGATTTAGACAAATGAAAAGCCTGCGAAAGTTCGTCTCGGTCCACTCATCCGTCCACAATCATTTCAACCATCAACGCAACATCGAACGAAGAACCAGATTCAAAGATTTACGCAATGCCGCCCTAACCGAATGGTGTAGACTTCTTGCGGCGTAACATACCTCAACATTGGTGAAACGCAGACGAGTTCAGATTACTCTGACAGTGCCCTCTGGCGCGCAGTCGATCACGAAGGTGAAGTGTTTGAGAGTTACGTCACCAAACGCCGGGATCGCAAGTCAGCACTGAGACTCCTGAAGAAAGCGATGAAACGATATGGCAATCCGCAGGTCGTTGTGACCGATCGCCTGGCGTCATGCCAAGCGGCGATGAAAGTGATTGGAAGCGAACGTCGCCAGGAGGTCGGCCGCCATTTCAATAACCGCGCCGATTCAGCCAACATCGCTCGCGACATTCATCTAAGCGTTCGCAAGCCTCAGATCTTCATGCTCAAACGCACTTGCCATTCGATCGATTTGATTTGGGGTTTGTCCGTGCTGGGCTGCGACATGCCGCCATTGCGTTACGGCCGCTCCCACCTCCGACACAATCGCTTTTGCATCGCTTGCGCCAAGCCCGAACAATTCAGCTTGTGACAACGCTAACTCTATCGAGCATGTACCCTCATCGAGGCTGATATTGGTTGTAAGAAAACGCACTTTAAGATCGGTCGGTGTCGGATTGAGGTCATAAGCTGGGGATAGACACCACCCTGACTTCCCCGCCCATAGGAAACCATGGTTGCGGAGATGGTCGTCGACATTTGATATCAGAATGCTGAACACCATACGTCTAAAAAGCTCAGCGGCATCATTTCTGGCATTTGCTCCATGCCGAGCGAGTTCATCAACAATTTCCGGGTAACTCGCACGCTCACCATCTTTAACTTGCAACATCGACATTGCGGACAGGAATGGCGTGCGGATTTCCCCTTCTCGGTCGAAGCGCCACGATATCAATACTGATCTACCACCTATGCGCTGAAGTTCATGACGGGGTACGCGTATACCAGCACGCTCGGCCAGAATGAGAGCAATGTGCTCCCAGGTCTCAAGGCTGTAATCGTCCGTCTCTTTCGGAAATTTGGCAATCGCCAGCGCGCCGTGAGCGTCAATGATTGACGCTTTTGGTCTGGCGCCTCCAAGCGACGAGCCTGGCGCGAATATTAAATTCAGATCTTCGTCTGTTTCCTCATCGCGCTCAATTCTTTGAGCGCTTTCAAGCAATCGTCCAAGTTGGATAAAACCTGGAACGCCCTCACCAACTGGTTTTTGAAAGTCGTCGTCATCCGCACGTCTGAACCGAAGTGCGCCAAGACGAGAGATATCGCTCACTCCAAGCAGAAAGTCTGCTTCGTGCAGAGTGTGCGGCGACCTGCCTTCGTCTCTTGCGGCGCGTCGTTCGCCGCGCTGCATAAGTCGCCGTCCCCAAATGTCAGGCGCAGAATCTCCGATCGAGCCAAACATCTCGCGGCCCTCACCCGGATGAAACATGCCCCCTCCCACGGCCAGGCTAGGCTCTAGCGAAAACCGTGCAGAATGCTGCAACCATGTATCGTGATATTGGAACGTGACAGACTCGCGACCACGGGCTGCCTGTCGGAACAGCGTTCCAACACGGATCGTTTCTCCACCGAGCGAGATATGGACTTGCGTTTCCGTCATTTGCGTTTTGGCCTGACACGTTTGGGAAGACCTGCGGAGGAAAGCGACAAACCGACCTCGTCATTCGTTGGGTCAGCGATCTCACCAAGACCATCTAATAGTCCGAGCGCATTGAGGACCGACGCATAAATACCGATACTCACGCCATGATCACCATCTTCGACGCGAGACAGCGTCTTTCGAGTCGTAAAAGCTCTATCCGCAACCGTTTCCATGGTCAGCCCTCGGCGTTTGCGCGCATCTGCAATGTCGCGGCCTAGCTTTCGCAGGGTCCGGCGTACGGCGCTCGGCGGAGTTGTGGGCGTCGGCATGCAAGTATCCTTCATTACTCAATAAGCCATATAATGGATCACGAAGGTTACTTTTTCAAGAATTTTCTGCTTCAGTGATGGATCGGTGCAACCCATTCCGGATCAAACGGAAAGCGCAAGGCCTCGGCCCAGAGCGGCGTCTTCACATATGGACGCTCGTCAAACGCCTGACGCTTCTTCGTCTCCCCCTCCACAAGCAAGCCCATAGCACAAAGCGGGCTGAGCACTTGAGAATAGATCATGCCGGGCACCCTGTCATACGGATCGTCAGGGTCAGGCGCCCCGTAGAGGATTTCCCGCAGCCTAGCGCTACTGACACCGCCCTCAGCCTCGACATTCAAAATACCGAGAAAAACATCCCAGTTGCCGAGAAGCGGTTCCGGCGTGCGCGTGGAAGTCGCATGATCGATCCTGAACAAGAAGAAAGGCGCGATCAGGTTGAAGAGGTCGCCGGGCTTATCTGCCAGCGCGCTGCCTGACTTGGTCAAGCGGCAGGTCAATTTATAGTGCCGAATCAGTTTCAATTTCAGCAAAATGAAATGCAGGTTTTCCAGGGGCGGGAAGTCATACTCGTTCATCACTTTGCTGACGGCAAAATAGCGCTCCAGATCGAAGCCCGGCCATTCGAAGGCTTCCGCTGCCCAGAGCACAAAACTCCTCTGGAAGGCCTTGGTCTGCGTCAGGCCGATAGTCTGATGCTCAACGAGATAGCCGAGCAATTTGCCTGCCGCCCGGATCATCGGCGCCCTGGCAAGCGCGATCTCGTTATTGCTCAGGGGCTTGAGGTGAAACATGCTGGCCGTGTCTGATCCCTCTTTGAGGCTGCGGCGCTCATTCTTAAATGATCTCAAGGCTTCATCAATCCGAGATTTATCGCCCGTGCTTCATTCGAAGAACTCGGCGCCTAACGCGGATTAAGCAACCTGGTTTAATTTGGCGCATCAGAAGTGTGGTCCGAATTCTGGCCTGATTCGATATTCAGCCGCGCCGAAACGCCCCTCGGCTTTCCAAGCTTTCGCGCCACCTGCCCGATGAAATGGTCAAACCGTCTCTGCCCCAAAGCATGGGCTGCATCGCGTTCGCCTTCGGGAATAGGCTGCGTGCGGGTCAGCCAATAGAAAACGAAATGCGCGAGCGTTTCGAGGCAGAGCGCTGTATCGCGTTCAATCTCGCTTTGGCGTTCGTCAAAAGCATCCATCCTGCGCAAGAGGCGCTCCTCAAGGACAAGATTGGCTTCGGGGTCAAAAAAGCGGCTCAGCGCTTCCTCAACAATTTCTGTTTTGGTGACGCTTGAGGCCGCCGTACGTCGCTCAAGTTCGGCATAAAGTTTATGGGACAGTCGCAGATTCACACGTGGTTTTCCCATTTCAAAACTCCGGCAATGTATCTGGATCGGAAAGGTCGAGCGGATCATCATCGGACAGATCAATCTCCGCCCCTTCAACTTCAATCTCTCTCGCGGCCTGCTGATTAAGCTCGGGGCGAAGGTCTTTTCCGCCATCGTCGGCCGACGCATCCACAGACATAGCCACACAGGCCTTTCGTGCAACCTTATCCAGCCAAAGCGATGCTGGACCCTTGCCTTGTAGCGCTACCGACGCAGGTGCCAGCACCCGTTCGGTAAAGTTGCGGTCTTTGAAATAGCGCAGCTTATCCGCCATGACTGGCGGCACGCCTGCAACCATGACAACTTCCTGTTTGGGGGGCAGCTGCATCACTTCTCCGGGCGTCATAAGTTGCCGGCCGGTTTCCTGACGCGATACCATCATATGGCTGAGCCAGGGCGCAAGGCGATGACCAGTATAGTTCTTCTGTGATCGAAGCTCTGTCTTCGCCCCAAGTGAGTCGGAAATTCGCTTCGCTGTGCGCTCGTCATTGGTCGCAAACGCCACCCGCACATGACAATTGTCGAGGATTGCATTGTTTGCGCCATAAGCCTTCTCGATCTGGTTCAGCGATTGTCCAATGAGAAAAGCGCGAATGCCATACCCCGCCAGAAACGCGAGCGCGGTCTCGAAGAAGTCGAGCCGCCCGAGCGCCGGAAATTCGTCCAGCATCAGCAACACCTTGCGCCGACCCTTATGCGGCAATCTCTCCGTCAGTCTGCGCCCCACCTGATTCAGGATCAGTCGCATCAAGGGCCGTGTCCGCGAAATGTCGGAAGGTGGCACAACCAAATACAACGAGACTGGCCGCGCCGCCTCCACCAGATCCATCACGCCCCAATCACTGGTCGAAGTCAGGTCGGCAATGATCGGATCACTGAATACTTCCAAAAGCGTCAGAACCGTCGACAGAACACCGGACCGCTCATTGTCCGATTTATTCTTCATAGCCCGTGCGCCGCGCGCCACATAAGGGTGAGCCCGTGCGCGCGCCTTGGCATTGAAATGGTGCTTCGTCTTCAACATCAGCTCAAGCGTTTCACCAATGGTGCGCCCTGGATGCGAGAGAAATTCCGCGCACCCTGCCAGCGACTTGTTCTCCTCCGCATACAGCACATGCAGCATGACCGCGACGAGCAGCGCATAGCCTGTCTTGTCCCAGTGGTCACGGCTTTCATGACTGCCGACCGGATCAACCAGAATATCCGCAATGTTCTGAACATCGCGAACTTCAAACTTGCCCTTACGCACTTCCAGCAGCGGATTGTAGCGCGGCGAAGTCTCATCTGTCGGATCAAACCGGATGCAGGGGCCAAGCAGAGATCGCCAGCCAGATGTCAGCTCCCAATTCTCACCCTTGATGTCATGAATAAAGGGCGCACCATTTTGCCTATTTGCGATCAGCCGAATGGCCGGATGGCTCGCTCACGCGATGGAGCAAGTTGCATCCGGTCAAATGATCCGGCCACGCGCGAATTTTGTACCGCGCTAAGTCAGGCCTTCTTGATAGTTCGCAATCGGCTGTTTCCGGACGCGCACGCCCGTTGCAGCGAACACTGCATTGGCCAGCGCGGGCGCTATTGGCGGCGTTCCCGGCTCACCGCCGCCGCCGACTTTTGCACCGCTATTGATAATATCGACCGTAATCTCAGGCGCTTCATTCATACGAAGCATCGGATAATCATGGAAGTTAGACTGCACGACCGCGCCTTCTTCGATCGTAATCTCACCATAGAGGGCAGCGGTTAGACCGTAGATAATCCCGCTCTCAATCTGGGCGACGAAGCCATCTGGGTTCATCGCATATCCCGGATCAGCGGCGCACCAGACGTGGATCACGCGCGGCTCTGGACCTGTGACATCCACCTCAACAACTTGCGCAACGACGGTACCGAACGAGTCGACGAGTGCGATACCAAGACCGCGCCCTTCTGGAACGCTGCGACCCCATCCTGCGGCTTTCGCGGCCTTATCTAAGACAGCGAGATAGCGCGGTGAATGCTCCAGCAATTTACGGCGATAGGCATAACCGTCCATGCCCGCTTCATTTGCAAGCTCATCCACGAAACTCTCAATGAAAAAGCCATGCTGCGTGTGGTCAACGGAACGCCAAGGCCCAAACCGCATATGGTGATCGGCTTCAGCATATTGGATTAGCTGATTATCGATCTTGTATGGGATGTGAGATGCTTCTGGCGGGTCAAACTTCTGAACGAACAGATTTTCCCAAGAAACAGGCATGCCATCCTCATCAAGACCTGCTTTGAAACGGCTAATAGAGGCAGGGCGATACCAGTCTTGCTGGGTGTCCTGCTCCCGCGACCAAATCATCTTGACCGGATGGTTAAACTCTTTTGCGATCTCGACCGCCATTAGGGGGTAGTCAGGTGAAGCACGGCGTCCAAATCCGCCGCCTAGCAGCGTATTATGGATCTCAACATCAGCTTTTTTGACATCGAACGTTCCCGCGATTTCATCACGAACGCCAAGCGGGTTCTGCAAACCTGACCATAGTTCAATCTTACCATCATGCACCCACGCGGTGGCGTTCAAAGGCTCCATCGCAGCGTGCGCAAGGAATGGGACGGAATATTCCGCCTCATAGGAGCGCGCTGCGCCCTCAGCGGCTTTGGCGACATTGCCCGTCTTGATGTCTTTCTTGGCTTTCCCGCTGGTCGTGACATCATCCATCGCGGTGCCAAGCTGGCTATAGATATCGGCTGAGTTGAGTGTTTCCGCGCCTGTTTTCGTCCACGTGACATCAAGTTGGCGCACGGCATTTTCTGCCTGCCAATATCCATCCGCAACAACCGCCACAAAGGTTCCTTTGTTCAAGATTTTTACAAGGCCGGGCATGTCCTTGGCATAGGTTTCATCGACCGCCTCCACCGTGGCACCGAGCACTGGCGGCCCCATAACAGCGGCGTATTTCATATCCGGCAGATCGACATCAATGCCGAACTCAGCCGTGCCATCCACTTTCGAGGGAATGTCAAAGCGTGCCAGCGATTTACCCATCAGTTTGTATTGATCTGGCGTTTTCAGCTTAGGCTGCGTTGGCGGAGAATACTTGCCTGCCTGCTCTGCGAATGAGGCATAGGTCGCCGATTGACCGCTCGCATCATGATAGACATAGCTCTTTTCAGTGCGCAGCTCTTTGGCTGGGACTTTCCATGTTTTCGCGGCGGCTTTGACAATCATTTCACGTGCCGCTGCGCCGGCGATCCGCATGCCGCCCATACCCGTAAAGCGCACGGACGTACTGCCGCCCGTGATCTGCAGGCTCATTGACTTTGTGATCTGTAGGAACGCGCCGTTCAGAGTGTCTTGGACCATGCCGGGGACTTTTGCGTCGCCCATGATGAACTCACGCCCAAGTGGATAGTTGGCATAAGCCTCATGCGCCGGGGCCTGTTCAAATGTGACTTTCTCCCAGTCTGCGTCCATTTCATCTGCCAGCATCTGAGCCATAGAGGTGAAGACCCCCTGCCCCATCTCACTGTGCGGGACGATGGCGGTGACTGTATTGTCTGGCGCGAGCTTTACCCAGACATTGACGAGCGTTTCGCCATCTTTGGTCATCATCTCTGCCAGCTTTGGCGCGCGGTGGCCTTCACGAACGCCAACCCCAACGACCAAAACGCCGCCGGCTGCGACGCCTGCTGTAATAAATCCTCTACGTGTCCACTTACCCATGGCTCTATCTCCTATAAGTGGTCTTAAGCTTTTGCGGCTGATTTGATGGCGGCGCGGATACGGCCATAGGCCCCGCAGCGACAGATATTCCCGCTCATCGCGGCGTCGATATCTTCATCGGTCGGATCGGGCGTGTCGCGCAAAAGCGCCACCGCCGTCATGATCTGCCCCGACTGACAGTAACCACACTGCGGAACCTGCTGCTCAATCCATGCCGCCTGAACTGCGTGCAGCGTTCCATCTTCGCCGGCAACGCCTTCAATGGTCGTAATCTCGCCGCCCTCAGCCGCCGCGATTGGCGTGGAGCAAGACCGAATAGGCTCGCCGTTAAGGTGCACCGTACAAGCGCCGCATTGCGCGATCCCGCAGCCAAACTTGGTTCCAGTCAGCTTCAGCTGCTCCCGAACGGCCCAAAGGATTGGCGTGCTGGGATCAACGTCCACAGTCTTTTCTTGTCCATTTACGACGAGCTTTACCATGGCGACCTCTTATCTCTGAATGATTTGTATAATATTCATAAATGCCGCTCTGACAAGCGGAAACAAGCTCTCAGTCGAATAGTCTCGTGACGCGTCGGCTTTACGCGCCTATCCCGGCGCTATACGAGGGCGAACCTACCCTCAATCTGGTGTTAATATGCCCCAACCGACCCTGTTTCCGACCTTAATCCACCAAGCTACACTGCCCGAAGCGCTCGTATCTTCGCTGGAAGAGGCGTGCTGGATGATCGAAGACGGCGACACTGCGGGCCACGATTGGTGCGAAGCCGAAGGCTATCCCGGCTATACATCTTACGCCTCACTTGATGATTTACCAACCCGGCACCCGGCATTCTCAGAACTTGTGAAAGCCCTCAACACCGCAGCCCAATCCTATGCAGACGCTTTGTTCTGGGACCTTGGAACCGCTAAGCTGAAATGCGACAGCCTATGGGTCAACGTGCTTGGCGAAGGCGGCAGCCATAGCGGACATATTCACCCAAACAGCGTGATTTCCGGCACCGCTTATATCGCAATGCCCGAAGGTGCAGGAAAGCTAAAGCTGGAAGATCCACGCCTCCCGATGATGATGGCTGCGCCGCCTCTTAAAACCGACGCGCCCAATAAGCGCTTCCATTATATTGAACCGAAACAAGGTGATATCCTGATGTGGGAAAGCTGGTTAAGGCACGAAGTCATGGCCAGTCGTAGCGAAGAGGCCAGAATATCAATCAGTTTCAACTATAGTCTGATTGATTGAGGCACCTAAAACCTTGACCTGAGCCGCCGTCTCGTTCATCGGACACGCCGAATAGACAACCCCAAATGTAAGGTCCTTCCTCCCATGGACATTTCAAAAATTATCGCCGGAAACAATCCGCCTGACGACCTTAATGTTATCGTTGAAGTCCCACTGGGCGGTGACCCGATCAAGTACGAAATCGACAAGGCCTCTGGCGCCATGTTCGTCGACCGCTACCTCTACACAGAGATGCGTTATCCTTGTAATTACGGCTTTGTACCTCACACGTTGAGCCTTGATGGTGATCCGATTGATGTAATGGTCATTGGCAACCGCCCATTGGTTCCCGGTTCAGTCGTTCGCGCCCGCCCAATCGGCGTTCTAATGATGACGGATGATAAAGGCCCGGATGAGAAAATCCTTGCCGTACCGCATCCAAAGCTAACTGCGTACTACGACAAGATCGCAACCTATCACGATATGCCAGACATTCTGATCCAGAAGGTCGAGCACTTTTTCAAGCACTATAAAGACCTTGAAACTGGCAAGTGGAGCCAAGTCGACGGCTGGGCTGGTATTGAAAAAGCACGTGAATTGATCGCAGAATCAGTCGTGCGAGGCCAAGAAGAGCAATAGGCTTACAAGATGGATTTATCCGTCTGGTTTGCGCTTATTGTTCTGTTCTTTAGCGGCGGGCTGACCCCCGGTCCCGCCGTTATGATGGTTGTGTCATCAAGCCTGAGATATGGCGTGAAACCAGCCATGCTGCCAGCGCTGGGTATCTCAACTGCAAACCTCGTATGGATCAGTCTCGCTGCAGGCGGGGCCGCCTCACTTGCAGCCGCATTCCCAACGGCGCTGCTACTTCTGAAAATTGCAGGTATCGCATTTATTCTATGGCTCGCGTTCCAGCTGGTGCGGGCGGGAACACGCGACTTGCGTGGACCTGACACGTTGGTGCCCGGCAAGGCAAAGCTATTTGCTAGCGGTCTCGGCTTGCAACTCGCCAACCCAAACGCTTTGGTTTTCTTTGGGTTGATATTGCCATCATACATCAACCCCGACCAAGCGGTTGTTCCGCAAGCATTGATCATTATGGCAACGGTAACTGTAACTGAAATGTTTGGGCTGACCGTCTATGCCGTGCTCGCAGATGCGATGGCGCGGCGCTTCACCAACCCGCGTTTCGCCCGAAATTTTAACATCTGCGCTGCCACATTGATGGTGGCCTCGGCAATCTATGCGGTTTGGTCCACGACCTAGAAACGGTCTGGGCGCAAGACTTCGACAGAGCTGAGGCTCACGACACCGATATGGTCGCCCAGTATGTCGGAAATTTGAAGCATCGCTTCGGCGATTTTATCTTCGTCACCAATTGAAACAATGACCACCATATCGCGGCTGGCAGAGATGTCAGTCTCCCGGTTCCAGCGATTTCCGCCGCCATATCCGGCCATCGCTGGCAGAACAGTATAGCCGGTCATCCCAGCTGCTTCCAAGACACGGCACGCGCGCTTATGCGCCATTTTCTCAATGATGAGTTCGATACGCTTTTTATTATGCATTTGCATTGCTGCGTCCTCCTATCCCGTCACCAGGGTGGCGAGGAAAATATAGATCGGGATACCAATCGTCACGTTAAACGGGAATGTTACACCCAGCGATAAGGTCAGGTAGACGGATGGATTTGCCTTTGGCAAAGCAAGCCGCATTGCTGCGGGTACGGCGATGTATGACGCAGAGGCGGCAAGCGTTATCAGCAAGGCAACATCGCCTGCACTTGCGCCCAACGCAAAGCCAATACCAGACGCGAGAATGGCCGATACCAAAGGCATGTAGATACCAAAGCCGACAGTTGCGACGCTGAGCTGACGCCAGCCCTGACGCAGGCCGCGTCCAGCAGACAGCCCGATGTCCAATAGGAAGAGACAAAGCACGCCTTGGAACAGATCCACAAAGAATGGAGAGACCTGCGCAGTCCCTTCTTCGCCTGCGATCCAACCTATAATCAGTGCCCCAACCAGAACGACAATTGACGCATTGAGAGCGACTTCGCGGACCAGTTCGCCCTGCTCAGACCCTGCTACCGGCTTTTCTCGCTTCTGACCGCGATGCGCAAGGATGAGCGCCGTGATGATTGCTGGCGTTTCCATCAAAGCAGCAACCGCCACCATGTGGCCTGAACTATCTAACCCGGAAAGTTTCACCGCTTCAGTTGCAGCAACAAAAGTGACGATTGAAATTGATCCATAGTGAGCTGCTGTCGCGGCAGCATCTGTCTGGCTAAGCTTACTGGTTACACGAAGGAAAATATAAGCAATCAATGGCAGCGCAAATGAAAGAACAACTCCCGCTAGCAACATCAAAATAACGTCTAGTGTCAGCGGGTTTTTCGACATCTCAACCCCGCCCTTGAGGCCAATCGCCATCATCAGGTAGATTGCAAGCCCTTTAGCAAAGGCCTCAGGCACAGACATTTGAGAGCGCAGTAAGGCCGCCCCCATGCCTAATGCGAAGAAGAGGATAATCGGTGATAACAATGTTGAGAGTGCGACGTCCAAGATTAAGTCCCCTATCAGCAAACTGAACTGGGCGACAACATAGCCTCATTTATACAAGCGGCTAGGGCGACAGGGCCATTCCTTTCCTATCGCTCTAATAGTTATATGTTTTCGAAAGCACCTGTCGCATTATCACGCCACTTGAGCTCACCAAGCGCAATCGCAAACCATGCCCCATGCAGCTGAAGTGAGCCTGCCTCAACCGCTTCTTTTACGAATGGAAAAGTCATAAGGTTCTCAAGTGAGGCCCCAACGCCCGCATGTTCAACGGCTGTTTGTGGATCCGCAGGGTTACCAGCCAAAACCCGGTCGCGGGTTTCATCCAATAGTTGCACCCATGGCGCGATGAAGCGGCCGACAGGCTTGTCCTCGGCGGCAGATAGACAAGCGCCAACACCGCCGCAGCCCCCATGCCCCATGATCACAATATGCTTCACTTTTAGTGCTGTAACCGCAAACTCCAGCGCCGCGCTGACACCATGCAATCCACCAGACGTATCAAAAGGCGGGACAAGATTCGCGACATTGCGAACGATAAAAAGTTGTCCGGGTGCAGCATTGAAAATCTCAGCAGGTTCGGCACGGCTATCTGCGCAGCCAATTATCATAATGTCGGGGTCCTGCCCCTCACCAAGTTCGCGATAGAGTTGAACCTGTTCCTTATAAGCGCCAGCACGAAACGATTTGTAGCCTTCAATAAGCTCTTCTATTGTTTTCAAGATCTTACTCCTTCAATCGTTCACGAATGAAACAAGCCGCAATTTGAAGCAAGCTGAAAAAAGACAAACGATCCGTTCCGTGTTAATACTTTGGCGAGCAAATTCATCCAAAGCAGACATATGACCGAGACCAAACCTAAGCGAAAACAAAACCAACGCAGCAGCGAAGAATCGCGCGCCGCAATTCTAGCGGCAACCCGCGAAGAGCTGATTGAAAACGGATGGCGCAAATTCAGCGTTGATAAAGTTTCTCGCAAAGCCAAAGCTTCTAAGCAGACGATCTATCGCTGGTGGCCCGCCATTGGGAATATGGCGATGGAGGCAGCGCTAGGAATGGTTCCGGCCGGAAGCAAATCAGGGCGCGATCCAGCCGAACGTATCGCTGAACTCCTCGCGCCATTAGAGCAGGCGATTCGGGTCGGTTCAGGACATGCCGTCATGCGCGCCGCAATTGTCACCAGCTGCGATGATAAGGATGCTGGTGAAACATGGCGCGCCTGGTTGAAAGATAATGTCCGCGGGCCACTACGACTAATCCTAGCTGAGATCGCTGCTAAGAAAGTCATCCGCAGGGATTTCGACCTTGATGAAGCTATGGATATTTTGATGGGTCCGGTTTGGATGAAGCTGCTGGTCATGCGCGCGCCGCTTCCGGACGGTTTTAGTTCATCACAAGCCAATGCCTTGATTAAGCAGCTAGCGCCTTAAGTCTGTCCAACAGGCGCGCGGCGCTGTTTTTGACATCGTACTTTTCTTTAATGGACTGCGTTGAGAACGCGCTGTCAGCATCTGGAATCGCGGTGAGCATTGCGCCAGCATCCTCCATAGGCACAAGCTGTCCGGCATTGTTGCTCGTCAGAAAACTGTCCGCGCCGCCTGCTCCTTTAAACGCAATGGTTGGGACACCCAGAGCTGCGGCCTCGATCATTGTGCGGGGATGAGGGTCTTCCCGAGATGTTAGCGCAAGCGCTTTCGCCTGCTTTAGGATCGGATACGGATTTTTCACTTGTCCTGCCCAAGTTAAATTCGTCAGGCCCATTTTTTCTGCCGCTTCTTGCAGCAGGAAAGCCATCGGACCATCGCCCATCCAGATAAACTTGTAGGAAAGGTTGATGCGGGCAGCGCGGGCTGCAACCTCCAGAAATATGTCAGGGCCTTTTCTTTCAATCAGAGAGCCTATGCCGACGATGTAGGGAGCGTCTGGTAGACTAATTTCAGCGGCCTCATCGGCTCGCTTTTCGAGTGATTGAACCTCAATCGCCGGGGCTTCAATCTGAATTTTCGCGGCCGGAACACCCCAACTATCTATCAGCGTCTGCTGTACAGGCTCCGATACGGCGGCAAATGCTGAGCTTCGGCGCAATGCACTCTCGCGTCGTTCTTTATCCAGACTGGCGATAACGCCTTCCATTTCGCGAACGTGCGTTAGAATTGGCGCGAATAGGTTCATCGGCTCCAGCGCATCGCCGCAATGTGTCGTGGAGACATAGACCGCTTGGGGATCGAATTCGTTTATCGCCCAACGGATGCCGTCACTATGTTTCTTCTCAATTGATGAGAGGATGTAAGGGCGATCTGGGTTACGAAGCCCTTTCAGGGCCAATAGTGGCTTTCCGCCTGCCATCATCCCAAAGCTGTCGACAAGGCCAAACTTTGGCTTTGCACGAAATACGAATGTCTCAGCGATGGCTTCAAACTCTGGACGCAGAGGACCGTCGCGGCGAAGTAATATTTTGAGTTCTACATCCCCTCGATCAGCCCAAGCGCGGCAAAGCGCCAAAGTTGAAATCGGCGCGCCTGTGCCATCGGCGGCATGTGAAACAACAAGTAATCGGAAGGGCGCAGCCATCGCAGGTTACCGTTTGATGACGCTGGCCATATCGCGCGTCTCAAAAAAATCCAGAGCGGTGTTTGGGGTCAGATTGATAATCTGTCGCCCATCATAGCCTAGGATGTCGCGAAAGTATTTACTCCTGCGCGCTGCCTTGAGGCGCAAATAGCCCGGCAGATATCGATGTTTTGGAAATTGGCTCGACCAAACTATCAAAAGAACTCCACCCCTTAAGGCCTCAGCCTGACCGACGCTCACCTTAATTGTTGCGAGCCCCCATGCAACGCGCTACCGCAGTGCTGGATAGAGTACAAGGGAACATTCGCGATGACGCAAACCCGTTTCGGCATCATTGGCTATGCCAAAATGGGCCATATTCGTCGCAAAGCAATTGAAGCACGCTCTGATGCGGTCGTGGTGGCAACCTGCGATCCCTATGCACCCGGTGATGCTTTTCCGCATACGCACGACTGGGAAGAACTGCTTGAGCGCGATGATCTGGATGCGGTTGTAATTGCCTGCACGAATGAACTGATCCCTGCGTCTGTGATCAAAGCGCTGGGCAAAGGCCTTCACGTTTTCTCTGAAAAACCACCAGGCCGCACACTTGAAGATATTATCAATATCAGGGCGGCGGAAGCGGCTGCACCAGATCAAATCCTAAAGTTTGGCTTCAACCATCGCTACCATTACTCAGTCATCGAAGCCAAAAAGATCGCTGATAGCGGCAAGCTCGGCGAGCTGCTGTCAATGCGCGGGACTTATGGCAAGGCTGGCGGGGCAGATTACGGTGCAAATTGGCGCAATAATTATGACCTGTCTGGCGGAGGCATCCTAATTGATCAAGGCGTTCACATGATCGACTTGATGCATTTGTTTGCCGGGCCGTTTGAAGAAGTAAAATCCATGATGGATGACCGCTTCTGGACCGGGCTTGGCGTAGAGGACAATGTCATGGCTTTGATGCGCACCAATGCGGGCGTCATGGCGATGGTGCATTCGTCAGCGACGAACTGGCGTCAGACCTTCCGCTTAGAGCTAGGCTTCGAAAAGGGTTATCTCTGGCTGGAAGGCATTCTCTCAAACTCTACGGGTTATGCGCCAGAAGTCCTGATTAAGGGCGAGCTAGAGCGTGATGCGAATGGCGATCCGATTCCCAATCCAAAGGAAACAGTTCGCAAATTCGAAAGCGACAATAGCTGGGATCTTGAAATTGCGGAATTTATGGATGCGGTGAATGGCAAACGTAAAATTCATACCGGCACAAGCCAACATGCCTTTGACGCCATGAATGCAGTGCAGCGTATCTATGCCGCCGATCACTCCTTCACGCATAGGAGCCCTGCGAGCTAGAGATGCAACCGGATAAACTCGCCGAAAAATTGATGCAGGCCCGGCTGGACCGCACGAAAATCGCCTTGACGGCGAGTGAGCGTCCGGACACCTGGCAGAAAGCGCGCGCGACAGCTGATCTTGCATGCTTAGGTGAACCCCATGCTTGGAAACTGGGCGGCACAACGCAGCCCGGGCGCGACATCTTTGGGATCAGCGTTCCGTTCTACGGGCCGATTGGCGGCCACGAATTGTTTGAGAATGGTGACCCGGTTTCGCTACCGCCGCTACCAGACGCCGTTGTGGAGCCTCAAATCGCCGTTCGCCTATCTCGTGATGTTGAGCCCAGACGCACGCAGCGCAGCGATGCGCAGGTTCTGACCTATATTGATGCTGTTGCGCCTGCGCTCGACATTGCAGCCGTGGCACTTCAAAATCCCGCGGAGGAAGGCGTGCTTTCGCTGATCGCGGATCGGGCCGGAGCGGGTTTGATCCTTGTCGGAAATTGGCACCACGTCGATGCTTTAAGCCGATTGCGAAACCAATCCGTCAGATTACTTCTGAATGGTAGCGAACGCTCAAGCGGCGGTGAGCCAGCGCTAATTGGCGGCGTTTTGGGCGCGCTGCGTGACTTTTTCGCAGAAGCGGCACGTGAAGATCGAACGCTAACCGAAGGCGATATTGTTGCGACAGGTGGACTGGCGCCGGCCATCCCACTTGGTAAATCAAAAAATGTAACCGCGGCCTTTGACGGATGGGACGACGCCTATTTTGAGTTGGTCCATGGCCGTTGAACCGCGCTTCTCTGTTATCATCGTCAACTATAATGGCGGTGAGTATTTAAAAGGTGCACTTGCATCTCTGGCCGCGCAAACGCGACAAGATTTCGAGGTTTTCCTCGTCGATAGTGCCAGCTCTGACGGCTCAATTGAGCAGCTCGGCGAGACATACCCAAAACATCTTCACTTATTGCCACAAGACCAGAATATTGGCTTTGCGGCGGCGAATAATCTTGCCGCGAGCTCAGCCAAAGGTGAGTGGCTCGTGTTGCTGAACCCAGATGCGGAGGCCCAGCAAGACTGGCTGGAAAAGCTGGATCAGGCAACGCGGCGCTACCCTCAGACGAAAAGCTTCACATCCACGCAAATCGACCTACACAATCCCCAGAACATGGACGGTGCGGGCGACGCTTATCTGGGTTTTGGAATACCGTGGCGCGGCGGCTTCGGGCGCCCCGTTAGCGAGCTGCCGCCGGAGGGGGAGTGCTTTTCACCTTGCGGTGCCGGGGCAATGATCCACCGCGACACATTTTTGGCGCATGGCGGATTTGATGAGCGATTTTTCTGTTTCTGCGAAGATGTTGATCTTGGCTATCGATTGCGACTGGCGGGCGAGCGATGTATTTTCGTTCCAGACGCGGTGATTCACCATGCAGGTGGCGGCCTATCCGGACGCGCGAGCGAGTTTTCATTGAGCCACGGGGCTCGCAATCGCCTTTGGACCTATGTAAAAAATACGCCGCTTCGTCTACTTATTCTGACCCTGCCAATTCATATCGGTCTGACGCTCGCCATCCTTGGACGCGGGCTTGTAACGGGTCGTTTTGGCGGCACGTGGCGGGGCTTATGGTCAGGGCTAAAGGGGCTTGGCCCATTCCTAAGTGATAGAAAACACATCAAAAAAGCTCGCAAAGTGAGCATTTCTAACCTAAGCGCAGCGATGTGCTGGAACCCGCTTACCATGTTACAGCGCAGACCACATATCAGACCGACCAAACCGGAGACGACCCATGAGCCTTAATGCCGAAACTCTCGCTCGAATTGCTCTAGATGCTGGCAAGCTCATCATGGATGTTTATGCGACCGACTTTGATGTCGATCGCAAGGATGACAGTTCTCCGGTAACAGAGGCGGACCAGAAAGCAGAAACGCTCATCCTCGCGGCGCTAAAGGAAGCTGACCCAGCTCTTCCTGTTATTGCGGAAGAAGAAGCAGCGGCAGGCAATGTTCCCGAACATGATGGTTGGTTTGCACTTGTCGATCCATTGGACGGCACCAAAGAATTTATCAATAAGCGTGGTGAGTTCACCGTAAACATTGGCATCATCGAAAACGGCGTTCCTGTCATGGGCGTCGTTTATGCCCCGGCCCTAAATCGTCTTTTCATTGCCGAAGATCGCTTTACCGCGTGGCAGGCTGATGTGGAACCGGGTGGAAAAGTTCCTGCGGTAGCCGATCGCAAGCCCATGAAAATTCGGAAAGCGCCAGATGCTGGATTAACTGCCATTGCATCAAAATCACATCGCAGTGATGAGACAAACGCATTTCTAGAGACCCAGAATGTGGCAGATATTATTTCCGCCGGTTCGTCCTTGAAATTCTGCCTTATCGCGGCGGGTGAAGCGGACCTTTATCCGCGTCATGGTCGCACGATGGAGTGGGATACAGCAGCGGGCCAAGCAGTTGCAGAAGCAGCTGGCGCACGCGTTACTACACTTGATTTTGAACCCCTGCTCTATGGCAAAGCAGAGCGCGGCTATGATAACCCGCACTTCATCGTTTGGGGCGATGTGACACCGGGCTAATCTACTGACGCTAGGTCTGTGACGTAGGTTACTAAAAGCCACAAATATAGTGGACCAAAACGCAAATATTTCCAAATCGTCTTCATGATATTCCCCACTTGATTATCCCAAGTGCGAAAAGAAATCTGAATACTCGTCCGAGCACTCACCATTATTCCCCTCAC
>JAQWGO010000159.1 GCA_029238175.1 Henriciella sp.
CCCATTACGACCACGATGGATTTCCATATCGCGGCCGAGTAGTTTTATAGTGCGGGATCGACCAGGACGGACGCGCTTAGCCGGCATAGCCACATACCAAGCATCCGCGATGAAGGACTCTTGAGTAGGACACTCAATATCGGCCTCAACTCGCTTTGGTTCAATGATCGTCTGCATTCCATGCCCCCGCATGCTCTAGACTCCATAAAGACCATAAGTCCCTGCAAACCAATCGTTTTAGTCAGGCGACGCGATAGCTTCAGGATATCGAACGCACGTCGGCGCATCGGCTCTATTCTTTAGGCTGGTCGATCTTCATCCAGTCTTGGGCTGGCAGGCCGTAAACCATGTCCATAACCTCGAACTGCACACCGACAGGTTCGCGGGCGTTTGAATTCCATAGAGCCACCACACCAGTGTCGCGCTCTGGGTCAAATAGAATGAGAGAGCGATAGCCTTCAACAGCGCCGCGATGGCCCACAACGCGGTGGCCAGCCTTTCCATACTTATAGACCCGCCACCCTAGCGCATAGCGCGCGTCGCGGACTTGACCGCCATAACGACGGCTCATTCCAGATTGCTCTCTGCGCGTATAAACCCGCGGCGTATGGAGCTCATCCAGAACGCCCTGATCAAGCACTTCGGGATTAAGGCCCATCTGCGCTTTCGCAAACTTTGCCAAGTCTAGGATCGAACCATTGGCACCGCCTGCTGCAGGGACCTTATAGTAAGGAACTTTGACCGATTTCAGCACTGGCAGAATATCAGCGCGGCGCTTCCGGTGGGGGCGCGCCCACGAGAATGATCCTTGTAACGCATCTCGGCCATAACTGGCGCTGAACATTTGAAGCGGCTGGAACAGGTATTCCTCAACGGCCTCTGTGAAGGGTTTACCCTCAACGTCTTGGACAATCTCTGACACCGCATCAAACGCGACATTTTGATAGGTGTGGCACTCGCCGACGGGGCACATCGCCTTGAGCTTTGCGAGACTGCGTCGAATGGCAATCGGATCTGCACCGCCCTCAAGCCTTAGATCATACGCATTCGGAACGATACCAACCATGTGAGACAAGAGATTATCAACGGTCCCCTTGCGCTCAGCCATTTTGGGAAGGCGGATGGACGTCGCAAACTTTGACAATGTGTCGGACAATGAAAGCTTGCCATCGCTGACCAGCTTCACCGTCATCGTTGAGGCGACGCCTTTGGACAATGAAGCCCAGCGAAATACCGTATCGGTTGAGACAGCCGTGCCGCCGCGATGCGTTTTACCATAGCCTTGCGCAAACGTGATTTCACCATCTTCAATGACCGCAACGGCTAAGCCAACCATATTGCCCCGTTGGACCAGCTTATTCAGGCGGCGGTCCAAATGTTCCGTATCGACGGGCGCCGCAAAGGCGGAAAGGGTTAGGGATGCAGCAATCGCAGCCGCACCTAGCATTGTTCGAAACATGGACATGCGTCTAGTCTGCTTTGGAGCCTTCATCGCCCTCAGCAATGATCGGAGCATTTGCCCCAAAGACTTTACCGTTCAGCATTGGCATTGCGGCGCCATTTGGATCAATCGGAGGCTGGACCTCACTAAACGTTGTCCGCAGACGAATTTCCGGTGCAAGCTTGCTTGGTTCAAAGCTTTTATAAGCGGCCTCGATCAGGTCAGCGACATGCTGATCTCTTGATCTAGATGTCGATCCGCCAAACATGATCGTCACGACCCGGCGACCGCGGCGTTTGGAACTGGCCATAAGGTTGAAACCAGATGCACGCGTGTAACCGGTCTTGATACCATCAACACCTTCGACACGGCCAATCAGTCGGTTGTGGTTCTTGTAAGTGTTGCGGCCCCACGTAAATTTGGTGTTGGCGAAATAACCGTAATAGTCGGCGTGATCTTCGAGTAAGCGTTCTGCAAGAACCGCCATATCACGCGCGGTTGAAAGCTGCTGTGTATCCGGCAGGCCCGAGGCGTTTTTAAAAGTCGTCTTGGTCATGCCCATAGAACGGGCTTTTGCTGTCATCAGTGTTGCAAACCGCTTCTCTGAACCGCCAAGGCGCTCAGCAACGACAACTGCAACATCGTTTGCGGACTTGGTAACGAGCGCGTAAATCGCATCCTTAACGGTGATTGTCGAACCGACCTTCAAGCGCAGAGACGAAGGCGGTTGTTTCGTAGCATGGCGAGAGACCGGTAACTTTTCGTAGAGCTTAACCTCTCCGCTCTTCATCGCATCAAACAGCATATATAGCGTCATCGCTTTGGTGAGGGACGCCGGATAGCGTACTTCGTCAGCATGGCGCGCGTGCAGAACCTGATTTGTTTGCAGGTCCACAACAATAGAAGCGTATTTTTCCGCCGACGCTGGGGCGATCCCGCTAATGGCTGTCACCGCAAGGGCGGCAAGGGCAATTTTCAAAGATGAAGTGCGGGCATGTGCGACCATAGGGTCCTCCGGTGCAGTGCGCCCCGGCTGCCCGAGGAAAAGTATATGATCCTTTGATAAGGTTAGCCAGAAGTAAACACAGGAGCCGTTTTTGTTAGGATTTATCTGAAGATTACCTTTTATTGCGCCATATTCCGATATTGTGCGGTGCACAATTTTTTGTTGCAATTGCGAAATTAGCACCATATGTTGACGTAACGTCAAAACAGGATTGACCAAAAATGACAACTGGAACCTCCCCGTTCACCAACCCTTTTGCCTCATTCAACGCCGAAACGCTAAAGGGATATCTCCCGCAGAGCGACTCAATGGGTGCGCTCGCTCGCGGTGCGATGGAGGCCTCAACCGCCAGCACTCGCGCATCTGTCAAAGGTATGCAGGAAGCTGGCCAAAACCTGATGAGCCAGATGAAAGAGCAAATGACCCTGTCTGTAGAGACCGGCAAAAAGCTCTCAGAGGCAGGATCGCTTGAAGACGCGATCAAAATCCAGACAGGCTTCATGAAATCAACGCTTGAAGCCAATCTGAAAGGCTTTTCACAGTTCACGAAACTATACACAGACACGATGCGCGAAACGTTTGCGCCGCTTGCCAAGCAAGCCAAAGATGCGACGAAATCGACAAAACTGGTCTAACTCTTCTGCGGCCTATCCTCCCTCAAAAGCCGTCTCCCCAAACCGGAGGCGGCTTTTTGTCGTTTAAGCGCTGACATTGGTGTCGAGTCCGGGCAGTATCAACGAATGACAGACTTTATCACATTCAAGAGCCTCAAACGCCCGCCGAAGCCCAACACTTGCTTGGCCGCGCCTGCCGATTATTGCCTCGCCGCAGAGGCAGACTTTGCGCCTCCCGTTTTCCCAACAAGCGCTGACGCACTCTATCAACGCCTGCAAGACGTCATCGGCCAACAAAAACGCACCACAATTGTCAAAGCTGATCCGGCGACGCATCAAATTCGCTACATCGCCAAAACGCCGCTTATTGGCTTCAAAGACGATATCGATATTGAGGTCATACCTGTTGATGAGAACAATACGACACTGGCAATCTATTCACGTTCGCGGGTCGGCTATTCTG
>JAQWGO010000172.1 GCA_029238175.1 Henriciella sp.
GGGCGACCTGGAACGCCAAATCGAAGCCTTCGTTGAGCATTACAACCATCATCGCTACCACGAGGCACTTGGAAACGTCACGCCTGCCGACGCCTACTTTGGGCGAGCACAGGCAATCATCAGACGCAGAGAAAGGATCAAGCAAAAGACAATCGAACACCGACGCTTGCAATACCGCAAAGCCGTCGCATAATATCAACAACGAAGATGAGTGAAATCTCTAATGGTGCAAGCTTAAGTCTGAGCCATTTTATATGACGACGGACATTGTAAAGCATCACTATCAAGTTCTGAATCATTTGGATGAAACGATAGTTTCTATTCGTTCGATTAGTCTCGTTTCAGTTTTGCCTGACTAGACAGGCTTGGACCGGCCAAACGCAAAGCAGGATCACGATTCATCGATCCGTCAGCCTTAGGCACTGTGTTAGGCTTGCCGCTAGTGGGCGTGCCGCGTGCTCTTGTGATGCATCGAAAGCTGCCCCCACCTCAGGAGCTAGACTATTTATGCACTCAAGAGCGTCCATAAATCCGGCGCCCAGCACACCCACCCCGACAGCCTTGTTGTTGACCGCGACAACGACATCTCGGCAGTGCGAAAAAGCGAAGATGGAAGTTTCGATTCCAAGACGTTCACAGAGGTCGGTTTTTACGACCAGGCTTTCAGTGCTGATGAAACGGAGATGGTTTGCGGGGCTTCTGGTGTGGCTGTGGGAGCGGTTGCGGAAAACCGCGGTGCCGGAGCGCCCTGCAGCACACCGCCGGGGGCCACATAGCTACCCCTCGCGGCCATGTGAGGGTGCAATGCTGCCTCGTCTGGTGTCAGAACCGGCGCGAAACATGCATCAGTACCTTCGAGCAGCTCGCACCAATCTTGTCGGGCGCGGCCCGCAAATAACTTCGTGAACGCGTCTTTCTGCGAGGGCCAGAGCCGGCTGTCATACTGCGCGGCAAAATCCGGGTTATCGGCAAGACCGAGCTTTTCGAGAAGGAGCGCGTAAAACTTTGGTTCGACCGGGCCCAACGAAATAAACCCACCATCCTGGCAACGATAGCTGTCAAACCAGTGAGGTCCGTCAAAGATGGATTGACCGCGATCATTTGATGCGCCCCCGGCTGCCTTCAGGGTCAAGATCAAATTCATCATATGTGCTGTGCCGTCGACAATCGCAGCGTCAACCACTTGTCCCTGACCTGTCGCCCGCGCGGCCAGAACAGCAGAAAGCAGGCCTATCGTGAGATAGAGCGCGCCACCAGCGATGTCGCCTACCAGAGTGGGCGGCGCAAAGGGTGGATCGCCCGGCTTGCCCGCATACCAGAGCGCTCCAGACAGGCCGATATAGTTGATGTCGTGACCTGCGGCCTGCGACAGCGGGCCGGTCTGTCCCCATCCGGTCACGCGGCCATAGGCCAGACGCGGATTGCGCTTAAGGCAGACATCTGGGCCAAGGCCCAGGCGCTCAGTCACGCCGGGCCGCATCCCCTCGATAAATCCGTCCGCCTTTTCGATGAACGCGAGGGCCTGCTCGACCCCGTCCGGCGATTTCAAATCAATCGACACAATGCGTTTGCCGCGGCTGGTGATCGTGGCATCGCCAGCGTCTGAGATCGGATTTGGCGCGCCGGTGATGCGGCGCAACACCAACACATCGGCGCCGAGGTCGGCCAAATGCATACCGCAAAATGGCCCGGGGCCGACGCCCTCCAGTTCAACAATTCTGATGCCGCTAAGAACGCCCATGGCTCTACTTACTCTGCCGCCAGCGTTGCAGGGGCTGTGCTTGGATTGAGCAGCGTGTCCAGCAATGTTTGGCGCTGGGTGTCGTGGGCTGCGACATTATCTTCCTTGATGTAACCAAACCCGCGAATCTGATCTGGCAGCTCTGCTAATTGGACAGCCAGATCATAGGTCTTGGGGGTTAACTCAGAGAGCGCGGTTTCCAACATCGCTTCATAGTCCGCAATCAACCGGCGCTCCATTTTGCGCTCAGCTGTCCAGCCAAACAGATCCAGCCGCGTCCCACGCAGGCCTTTTGCCTTGGCCAGCATAACGAAGATCGGACGCACCCATCCGCCAAACTCATACTTGCGAGGGCGACCTGTGATCTTGTCTTTTTGCGCAAGAAGCGGCGGCGAAAGGTGATACTTCACCTTGTAGTCTCCCTCGAACTGTTGCTCCAGACGGGCCTTGAAGTCGGGGTCGGTTTGGAGGCGCGCGACTTCATATTCATCCTTGTACGCCATGAGCTTATAGAGATAGCGGGCGACAGCGGTTGCGAGGCGCGCGTCCGAATTTGGCAATTGCGCTTCAGCAGATTCAACGCTCCGAACCAGCGTCTCATAGCGCGATGCGTAGGCTTCATTCTGATAGGCGGTGAGTTCGCCCTTGCGGTGCGCAATGATGTCATCCAACTGTTCCAGAGCTGGCGCAGGGGTTTGGGCATTGTCTGTCATCAACGCAGCAACCGCGTCCGGTTGATGCGCTGCCAGACGACCCAGTCGAAACGCTTTCTTGTTCCAATCGGGTTTGACGCCGTTCAAATCGATCGCGCGAAGGATGGCCGCCTCGCTTAGCGGGACCAGTCCTTTTTGCCACGCGAAGCCCGTTAGGAACAGATTGGCGCCGATCGCATCCCCGAGGAGGGTGACGGCGATTTTGCTGGCTTCAAGAAAGTCGACATCATCGGGGTTCAGACTTTCTGCAAACCGCGTCTCAAGCTTACCGGTTGGATAACGCAGGTCGGGATTTTGGATGAAATCTCCGGACATGTTTTCTTCCAGATTCAGGATCGCGCGTGTGCGGCCTGCCTGCAGGGTCTTCAGCGGACCGTCGCCGCCGGCAACCAGCATGTCACACCCGATCAGCAAGTCGGTGGCACCGGCGTTTAGCCTGGCCGTATTGATATCGCCTGGCGTGTTGGCAAATCGAATATGCGTCTGAACCGGACCACCCTTCTGGGCAAACCCCATCTGGTCCACAATCGATACGCCTTTGCCATCGAGATGACCTGCCATCCCGAGCAACGCGCCAATGGTGATGACGCCAGTTCCGCCAACCCCGCCAATCAGGACGCCATACGTACTGCCTTGGGGAATTGCCATCGCCACTGGATCGGGCACATTTCTGACCGCCTCATCCACAGTGTCGACGACCGCGCCCTTGCGCATGTCCCCACCATGCACGGTCACAAAGCTCGGACAAAACCCGTCGACGCAGGAGAAATCCTTATTGCAGGAGGACTGGTGGATCTGTCGTTTGCGTCCAAACTCCGTGTCGACCGGCTGGACCGACAAGCAATTGGATTTTTGACTACAGTCACCGCAACCCTCACAAACGCGGTGATTGATGAACGCGCGCTTGGCCGGATCAGGGAAGGTGCCGCGTTTGCGGCGCCGACGCTTTTCAGCGGCGCAGGTCTGATCATAGATCAAGATCGAGACCCCTGAAATTTCCCGCATCTCCCGCTGCACAGCATCGAGCTCACGGCGATGATGTATGGATGTTCCTTTGGCGAGACCTTTGACACCGCGATACTTTTCCGGCTCGTCGGTGACAACAGCGATCCTGTCGATCCCTTCAAGTCGCATCTGCGATGTGATTTGCGGCACATTGAGTTGTCCATCAATGGGCTGACCGCCGGTCATAGCGACGGCGTCATTGAACAGGATCTTATAGGTGATGTTCTCCCCGGAACTCACAGCCGCGCGAATGGCCAGTGACCCCGAGTGGAAATAGGTTCCATCCCCGAGCTGCTGGAACGTGTGGTTGGCTTCGACAAATGGAGCCTGGCCTATCCACTGAGCGCCCTCTCCGCCCATATGCGTGAACAGATAGACATCACGGTCCATCCAATTGGCCATGAAGTGGCAACCGACGCCGCCAAAAGCAACGCTGCCTTCAGGGACCTTGGTTGACGTATTATGTGGGCAGCCGGAGCAAAAATAAGGTGTCCTCGCCGTTCCGAGCAGAGCGGCTTTTGCAACTTGGCGCTCTTTCTGCTTCAGGAATGCAAGACGGGCTTTGCTGGCGTCGCCGTCATGAAATGACTTGATCCGCGCCGCAATAACTTTGGAGATCATGTCTGGCGTCAGTTCGCCAACATTCGGGACGAGTGGCACGCCGCTCTCATCCAACCGGCCAACGATTTTCGGACGCTCGCTCTCAGGCAGGTCGTAGCAAGCGCGTCTGATGCCATCCTCGATCTGTTCGCGCTTGTCTTCAACGACCAGGACTTCATCAAGGCCTTTGGCAAAGTCGCGATAGAGCTCAGTATCTGCCGGGAATGGCATCGCAATTTTGAGGATCGTGATCCCAAGATCAGCCGCTTGGGCCTCGCTTATGCCAAGATCAAGAAGAGCCTGTTGTACGTCTCTCCAGGTTTTACCCATCGCAGCGATCCCAAACCGCGGTTTAGGAGAGGGATGTGAGATGCGGTTCAGTTTGTTCGCGCGCGCAAAGGCAAGCGCGGCCGGTAATTTGTACCGGCGGATGCGCGGTTCATGAAGGGTCCAGTGATCGCCCGGGCGTGCATTTACCCCATCTGGCGGAAACGCGAAGTCAGGGTATTTGATCTCGATGTGTCCATGATCGGCATTGATAGACGCCGCAGTTTCAATCGTCTCGGGCAGCAGCTTGTACCCAACAAACGCTCCGCAGAACCGCGACATAGCAATTCCATAGACGCCGAGGTCAAACACTTCCTGGATGTCAGCCGGATACAGTACCGGCATGAGCAAATCCTCAAATAGAAGTTCGCTATGATAAGGATCGACGGTCGAGCGCATTTCTGGGTCATCGCCGACCAGGACAAGTGCGCCGCCATGCTTGGTGGTGCCATGAAGGTTTGCTTGGCGAAGCCCGTCCAGCGTTTGGTCCAGGCCCGGACCTTTGCCGTACCACATGGAAAAGACACCATCATACTTGGCATCCTTGAAGAAACCGACCTGCTGACTGCCCCAGACTGCTGTCATGGCTAGGTTTTCGTTTATTCCTGGCCAGAAACGGATCTCGTGTTCCTTTAGCAAATCTTCAGCGCGCCATAATTCCTGATCAATGGCCGTCATCGGAGAGCCGCGATAGCCAGAAATGAAACCTGCAGTATTGAGCCCCTCTGCCAAGTCACGCCGGCGCTGCACCATGAGCAGGCGCACCAGTGCTTGTGAGCCGGTCAGATAGATGCGGCCAGCATCATTGGTGTATTTGTCAGACAGGCTGACGGCCGGGAGAAGAGCGGGGGCTGTGGATGTCATGATTTCAACCGGATTTGTGCTTCAACTTCGACAGGCATGTTCATAGGGAGTGAGGACATGCCAACGGCGGACCGCGCAGCCGCGCCGCAGTCATGACCAAACACATCGCAGATCAGTTGAGAAAACCCATTGATGACGGGCGTGTGCCCGGCGAAGCCTGGAGCGGCATTGACCATGCCGAAGACACGCACCCATTGATCAATCCGGCTGAGGTCGCCGAGTTCATCTTTCAGTGTTCTGAGCATTGCAAGAGCCGTTAAGCGAGCCGCTTCGACCCCTTGCTCGAGGCTGACTGCGCCGCCCACTTGCCCAAGTGGTTCCGCAACCGAACCATCAGGGTTGAGAGCGCCGTGACCTGACAGATAAACATCTTGTCCGACGATACGGATAAAAGACAATGGTACGACCCTGCCTGCGGGCAATTGGAATGGCTTTGGGAGCGAAAGGCCCAGGGTTTCGAGGCGATGTTCCGGGGTATCGGTCATGGGTGGGCGTCCTGTGAAATGGGCAGGCCATCGGCGCGAACGACATGTCGGCCAGTGATGTCTGTGGTTTTTGTGACCCCGAGCAGTCCCATATCGCGCTCTATCTCAGCGCTTATGAGATCGACAACCCGGGTCACACCAGCTTCGCCGCCAGCAGCGAGACCGTAAATATAGGGGCGCGCAAACGAGCAGGCATCCGCGCCCAATGCCAGAGCCTTGAGCACATGCGATCCGCGGCGGATGCCGCTGTCTGCGATAATTTCGATCTTGTTTCCGACCGCTTGCCGTATCGGCGCAATACGGTGAACCATAGCGCTGGCGCCATCGAGTTGGCGCCCGCCATGAGTTGATACGATGATAGCAGTGGCACCGATATCGACCGCGCGTTTGGCATCAGCCACTGATTGGATGCCCTTTATCGCAAATGGACCGTCCCACAGATCGCGAATGATTTTGGCGTCATCCCAGGTCACACTGACATCCATAAGATGATGCGCGAGCTCGAAAACATTCATTCCGTCGCCCAATGCGTCGCTTTGGATATTGGACAGGGTGAACTCTGGATTGAGCATGAAGTTCCAGAGCCAGCGCGGCTTGCTGGCAAATCCTGCTATCGTGGAGAGCCGGATTTTCGGAGGGAAGTTTAGCCCTGTGCGGAGGTCGCGTTCGCGGTTACCGCTAATCGAGGAATCGACAGTCAGACAGAGCGCATCGAAATTGGCAGCCTTAGCGCGGGCGACAAAGTCCCGAGTCAATTCCTTGTCTTTCAAGGAGTAGATCTGGAACATCTTCGGTCCGCTGGATGCCGCTCCGACTTCCTCGATCGAAGAGGTCGACATGGTCGACTGACCATAGATGATCCCAGCCTTGGCCGCCGCGCGCGCAACCGCCGCCTCCTTATGGTGATGAAAGAGGCGGGTGCCGCCACTTGGGCTAAGATAGAACGGGAGTGCCATGTCGACGCCGAGCACCCGCGTTGAGAGATCGATATTGGAGACATCAACGAGAGCGTCTGGAACCAACGCGTAATCATCAAACGCAGTTGTGTTGCTGCGCAGGGTCACCTCGTCATCGGAGCCGCCTTCCATATACCAAAATATTCCGTCTGGCAGACGCTTCTTGGCGAGCTTGCGAAAGTCTTCAACATTGTGACAATTTGAAATCCCCATGACCCTGCTATCCCTAAAAGGCTGGCACGCCGAGCAGTGTGCGCCCGATCATGAGTTTCTGGATTTCGGTCGTGCCTTCGGTGAATGCGTAGACCCTAACAGCGCGGAATAAGTATTCGACCAAATAGTCGCGTGTGATGCCATTGCCGCCGTGAATTTGGACAGCATCGTGAACAATCTCGATGGCCATTTCTGTCGCGTACCATTTTGCCATGGCTGCTTCTGGGTCTGGTCGCTCTCCGCGTTCTGATTTTTCCAGGGCGCGGTAGCAGAGTAAGAGCCCAGCTTCGAGTTTGGTCGCCATGACGGCGATCTTTTCCTGGACCATCTGTTTGCTTGCGATTGGCGCGCCAAATTGAACGCGCTCCTTGGCATAGGTGATGGCTTCATCGAGCGCAGCTCTCGCGACCCCAAGTGCCATCAATCCAACAATCGGCCGGGACATCGACAGGAGTTCAAACAATGCCGGAAGAGCTTTTGGCGGCTGAACCACCATGTTGGACGCTGGAACACGAACATCCTGGAAAAAGACCTGCGCCGTCGACTGACTGTTCAGGGCGGTTTTGTTGAGGTTCGCTGTTTCATAGCCATGAGAGCGATCGACGAGAATAACACCGAGCCCTTCCTGTTCGCCGCCCTGGAAGCGGGCAAGACAATAAATGAAGTCAGAATACCCGCCGCTGGAAATCCAGGTCTTTTCACCATTCAAAACATACTGGTCGCCATCGAGGCGCGCGCGCAGTTTGACCGCCGACAGGTCAGAGCCGACATCTGGCTCGCTCAGCGCAATACTCGCGACTTTCTCGCACGCCATCAAAGGCCCAAGATATTGCTCTTTCAAATGGGGCGGGGTGATCTTCATCATTTTGGCAGACAAGCCAAAGATCTGCGTCGTGATCGCGATGTCAGGTGAGACACGCGCCAGCTCATGCATCAACATGCCGTAAGTGACCAGATCTAGGTCCATGCCGCCCATGGATTCAGGCACCATCCCGTTCACAACGCCGAACGGAATAAGTTGTTTTTGGATCGCCAGCGCCTCGGGTTTCTCGATGTAAGTGTCCCGGGTGCGGTCCGCGACCGGGCGCAGTTCGCTCTCCAGAAACCGCCGAAACGAGTCGAGCAGCATGTTTTGTTCGTCGCTTAAGGTAAAATCCATTCTAGGTGCTCGTCCGATCCAAGTATCGAGACAACCATACAGTGCGGTCTGAAAAGCAGCTTATCAATTGTGGCAAAGCAGTCGTCATTGTTCGCCCAAATCAGACCTACTCCTCTGCCAGCATGGCCTCCATTTTCTCGCGCATCACGAACTTTTGCATCTTCCCAGTAACCGTCATCGGAAAATCATCGACCAGGCGCACGTGTTTTGGAACTTTGAAATGTGTGATCTGACCAGAACAGAAGTCTTTGACAGCTTGCTCGGTCAGAGAGGCGCCAGCGCGGGGCTGCACCCAGGCGCAGACCTGCTCGCCATATTTTGCATCTGGTATCCCAAAGACCTGAGCCTCAGCGATCTCTGGGTGCGTGTAGAGGTACTCTTCGATTTCGCGAGGGTAGATGTTCTCGCCGCCGCGAATGATCATATCCTTGATGCGGCCAGTGACCTTAACGTAACCATCAGCGTCCATCTCACCAAGGTCGCCGGAATGCAGGTAGCCCGCCTGGTCTATGGTTTCGCGGGTACGTTCCTCATCACCCCAATAGCCACGCATAACGCCATACCCCTTGCTGCAAATTTCACCCTGCTCGCCGATATTCGCTGTGCTGCCATCTTCACGCACGATCTTTTGATCCCAGTTGAAGTGCGCGCGACCGACCGTGGAAACGCGCTGTTCAAACGTGTCGTCGATCGCGGTCATTGTATTGATGGGGCTGCACTCAGTTTGTCCGTAGCCGATCACGATTTCTTCAAGCTCCATATCGGCGATCAGTCGGTTCATCAGATCGACAGGACAGGTCGCGCCCGCGATGATGCCCGTGCGAACAGAGGATAAATCATACGTTTTAAAATCGGGCGCATCGAGTTCGGCAATGAACATTGTTGGCACCCCGTGCAGGGCCGTGCATTTTTCATCGGCGACCGCTTTCAGTGTTTCTGCGGCGTCGAATGCCTCCGTCGGCAATACCATTGTTGCGCCATGGGAGACGCAGAGCAGGGTGCCCAGCACCATGCCGAAGCAATGGTAGAGGGGCACCGGAATGCAGAGTATGTCGTCGGCCGTACACCGCATGGTTTTGCCAGACAGGTAGGCATTGTTGAGAATATTCCGATGAGTCAGGGTTGCGCCTTTCGGCGTGCCAGTTGTCCCGCTCGTAAACTGGATATTTATCGCATCATCTGGATCAAGGGATGCAGCAATCTCCTGCATGCGCGCTGTGTCCGCGTCGCGTCCCATGCTCATCACATCGGCAAACGCCAGCATGCCCGGTGGGGGCTTTGTCCCCATGCTAATGATAGTGGTGAGGTGCGGTAGCTTTTTCGATTTCAGCTGTCCGGGCTCGGCCGTTTCAAGTTCAGGGGCGAGGGCCTGCAGCATTTCGAGGTAGCGGCTCGTTTTGAACCCTTCTGCGCTGATGACGACTTTGCACTCGACCTTGTTGAGCGCGTACTCCAACTCATAGAGGCGATAGGCCGGATTGATACAGACCATGATTGCGCCAATTTTGGCGGTCGCAAATTGCGTGAGAACCCATTCGATCCGGTTGGGAGACCATATGCCGACCCGGTCTCCGGGTTGGATGCCAAGCGCCAGAAGACCTGTGGCGAGGCGGTCGATTTCTGCATTGAACTCGCCATAGCTCCATCGGATCTGTTGGTGCGGCATGACGATGGCGAGATGATCGGGATCACGCTGTACGACCGCATCAAAATGCGCGCCAATTGTTGAGTCGAGCAACGTTGCTTCTTGGCCTGAATATTCCGCGGTCTGGGTCATGGTCTGGATCCTTTGGGCACTTTTCTCAAATTTGGATGCGTTGTCAGTTATGCGCAGCCGTGACTGCGTCGATTGGATGAATGGTCGCCACGGTTGCGGCCGCTGCAATCGCCATAATTGCGGTGGCGAGCGTGAGGGCAATCAGAGGCCGGGGTCCCACCCGGGCGAGGTCTCGCAAATCTGTTCTCATCCCGACCGCGACAAGCGATGTGATAATGAAGAACCGTGAGACAGAGTTTCCGACCTCTAAGAGCTTCGGCGGGATCAGGTGAAAACTATTGACCACGGCAAGCAAGATAAACCCAATAAGAAAAAGCGGCACAAGGCTGGTCCACTTTGTCTGCTTTGCGTCTGATCCATCTCGAAAGAAGAAACCAATCAGAACGACAACTGGCAATAACAAGGACACGCGTAAGAGCTTTACATAGGTGGCGGCATCGCCAGCTTCAGGCGAGACTGAGTAACCGGCCCCAACAACTTGGGCGACATCATGAATTGAGCCGCCGAGAAAGAAACCGGTTTCTGGGTCGCTCAGCCCGATCCGGGCAGCAATGACTGGATAGAGAATCATTGCGACCGTGCTGAGCGACGTAACACCTGCAATGACGAGCGAGAGCTGGCGATCCTCCCCTTCGCGTTTTGGTAAAACGCAACTGATCGCGACTGCGGCAGACACTCCGCAGATTGCGACAGCGCCGCTCGCGAGCACAGCGAATGGGGCGCTCAGTCCGAGCCAGCGCCCAAGAACGGATCCAACGAGTATCGTGAGCGCGACAATGGCAATCACGCACAAAGGCACCATCCATCCGAGCGAGGCGATGTCCCCATAAGCGATCCGCAGGCCGAGCAGGGCAACGCCGATCTTGAGTATCGTCTTAGCACTGATGTGTATGCCCGGCGCGAGAACCTCGGACTGCGACAGCGGATGAAGCGCAAGGCCAACCAATAAAGCGATGAGCATGACGGGTGCGCCGTATTGACCCGCAATGCCCATCGCGGCAACTGCGATGATCATGCAAACCGCTATTCCGGGATAGATACCGGCGGCGACAGTTTGGACATCAGCTCGGGTCATCGAACTAGTCCAGGATTCTTTTGGCACTGCCGAAGAAGAGGAAGGCGAGGCCGCCAACGATCTGTATGATGGCTGTGACAAGGAACACGGCATCATAGGATCCGGTTCTCTGGATAATCGCGCCTGCGGCGATGCCACTGAGAAAGCCGGCCAGCGTCCCGAACGTGTTCGCAACACCATAAAGGATGTCTGAATAGCGCGGGGCGAGGTCAAGGACATTTGGAGCCGACCCAGAATAGGCAAAAGCAAGACACCCAAGGGCGGCGCACATGAGGATCATGGCATGTCCCGGCGATCCAACATCGCGCATCAGCAACATCATGGCCGCTGGAACAAATAGGCCGATGGATTGCATGAGTTTACGAACCGTCCCGAGCGCAACTTTTCGGCCGATCAAGAAGTCAGCAAACCAGCCTGCCGCGATGATCATCACGAACATGGTGATCCATGGCAGGAGCGAATAAAGCCCGGCACCGGTGACGTCGAGATTGTGGGCTTTTGTGAAATAGCTGGGGAGCCAAGACAAGAAGACGTAGAGGCACCAGCTTGTGGCGAAGTAGGTTATAAAGAGGGCCCACAATTGGGGTTTGGAGAAAAAGCTCAGCCAAGGAATTTTCTTGGGGCGGTCCTTGAACGACTCACCAGCCTCGATCTTTGCGAGCTCTTGTGAACTGATCTTTGGATGATCTTCCGGGTCGTCGTGCACCAACCACACCCAGAAAACAGCCCAGATGAATCCGAGTGACCCAAATATGTAGAAGACAGATTCCCAGCCATACACGGCAATAATGCGGCCTGTGAATACGAGTGCCAGGACGGTGCCGAGGATTGCGCCGGAGGAAAACAGGGCGATCGTGCGCGATCGTTCTGCTTCAGGGATCCATCTGCTGAAAAGCGTGAACCCAGACGGTGCAAGTGCGGCTTCGCCAAGGCCCAGCGAAAACCTCATGAGCAAAAGAGCCGGTAGCGATATCATTGCGCCGAATGGGGTAAGGATTGTGAAGAGTGACCAAAATATTACGGCGGTGCCCAGAACCAGCTTCCCGCCAAACCGGTTGGAGAGGTACCCGCCGACAATTTGCATGCCGAGGTATCCGGCAAAGAAGGAACTGAATACCCAGCCTTTTTGTTCTTCATTCCAGCCAAACTCTTCTTGCATCGAGATGGCCGCGATCGAGATGTTGACCCGGTCAAGATAACTGATGACCATGGCGGCAAAGCACATGAGCACAAGCGTGTAGCGCTTCTTCCAAAAGCCTGGGGCACTGTCTTTGGTAACGTCCATGAATCCTCCCCGAATCCTCGCACTATAAATTTACCCTATGCCGCCTGACGCCTTCTTGCTTGTCATATCCTGCACTTATCGTGTCAGTCACAGTCAAATGGCCAAGAGAGGTTTGACGCGCAGGTGCCGGGAATGGATGGTTAGGTGAGCGGAAGAACCAGGGAGCCCGATATGACCTTTGATGCAAAACCGTGTTTTTCAGACACTTATGCCCAGTCTCGGCAAAAGTTTCTCTCTGCAGCGACGCCTCACGGGGACATTCACTCATTCTTGCATCCAGAGAAGGGGCCTGATGGCGGTGACCTTTATCTCGATATGGCTGTTATCGGGGATGCAGAAGCCAATGCGGGCCTCGTCCTCATTTCCGGTACGCATGGTCCGGAAGGATTTTGCGGAGCAGGCTGCCAGATTGCTCTGCTAGAATCTGGTCTGATCGATGAGTTCAGTGATCTGCGGGTTGTGCTGATCCATGCACATAACCCTTATGGATTTGCGTGGCTGCGGCGCACCGACCACGAGAATATCGATCTGAATCGCAACTATTACGATTTTTCAAAAACGTTCACGCCCCATCCAGGATATGATATTTTGCGGCCACACATTGTGCCGCGAGAGCTCGATATGGACCGTATATCAGCCGGGATGGCTGAGTATGAGGCAGAGCACGGAAAGGTTGGCCTCTTGGCAGCTATGGTCACGGGGCAAAGCCATGACGCTGATGGGTTATTCTATCGCGGAAGCGCCCCGACTTGGTCACAGAAGATCGTTACAGAGAATTTGCCTGGGTTGCTCGAGGCACAAGATGAAGTGTCTGTCATAGACTTTCATACGGGACTGGGACCTTTTGGTGTACCCTATATCGTGCACGGATATGCTCCCGGCACGGAAGCCTTCAAAGCGTTCCGCCGGGCATATGGAGATGACGTTAAGTCTACAGAAGACCCAGCCGACATTGACGAGAACATGCCGGCGACACCCGAAGGTCCAATTGTTCTTGCGTTCGATAAAATCTTGCCTGGAAAGTCATCCTATGCCGTCGTGATCGAATATGGGACTTATCCGCCAGATCGGGTATTTCCGGTGCTCATGAAGGATAATTGGCTGCATGCGTACGGAGATTTGGACTCTGTCGTGGGGCGCGAAATCAAGGCGGAGATCAAGGAGATTTTCTATCCCGCTTCCGATAAATGGAAAGACATGATTTGGGATGAGTCCGTCAAGGCCATGCGCTGTTCGGCAAAATTGGTTCGCGACAAAGTTCTCGGAGACGTTTGACGAGGACGAGCCGTCTGGTCGACCGCCTACAATTCCTTGACCAGGGCCTGCACGGCCCGAAACGCCGTGTGTTTGTAGTCCCTCAGCCATTCAAACAGGATCTCTTCTGTTGAAAGAAGTTCGCATCCGGCCGCCTGTAAGCGGTCCTTCGCCAATTGCCGATTTTCACTGCTCCGCGAGGCTGTTGCCAGCCATGCAACATAGACCTGTAGCCCAGCCGCTTTCGCTTCGAGCGCCGTCTGGAGAACGCAGACATGGCTTTCGCAGCCAGAAAGAATGAGTTGGTCTCTTCCTTCAGACTTGAGAGCCATAATATGGTGAGAGACTTGTGGATCCGAGAATGCAGAGAAATGATCTTTTTCGAAGGCGGCCTGGTCGCCAAAAACAGAGATGATCTCCGACGCGGAAGGGCCAAGACCATTTGGATTCTGTTCCACGTAGGATGCGGGGACATCCAGTAGATGCGCTGCCCGCACAAGACAGACGCAATGCTTCACCATTCGCTCAGCATCTTCCAATGAGGGCAATAGGCGGTCTTGAACGTCGATCACCAGGAATTGCGAGCGTGTTGCGTCAAGTAACATATGATCGGGTCCTCATTTTTGAATATTGGGCATGGCATCGAGTGTTGCCAAAGCAGCACAATGGGGGGCGCTTTTCATCATCTCTGTGTCCAAAACCAAACAATTGCACGATTTGCATACCGCTTGGTCAGGATTCGGGGAAGGGTGCAGTAGAGGCAACACAGCACCATATACGTGTGCAGGGCCGCATTTGGGAGGAATGTAATGAAAACCTACAGAACACACCTATTGAATTGCGCCATGGCGCTATCCTTGACGATCGGCATTGGGGCGGTGGCGCAAGCCCAGGAAACCGAAACCGATGAAAACGCGCGGCGGCTTTCGACGGTTACAGTGACCGCAACGAAACAAGAAGAGTCGCTGCAGGATGTGCCGCTTTCTATTGAAGCGGTGACCGGAGACACACTGACGGCCTTTGCGGTTGATGATTTGACTGATTTGTCCGCGCTCGTTCCGAACTTTACCGTCGGCGAAGGTATTACCACCACGGCGATTACGATGCGGGGACTTGGGTCTGGCCAGGAGCGTAGCTTTGAACAAGCTGTGGGCATGTTCATTGACGGGCAATACATGCCGCGCTCACGTCAGTATCGCTCCCCATTTTTTGATATTGATCGCGTCGAAGTCGTCAAAGGTCCGCAAGCGGTCTATTTTGGATTGAACTCTACAGCTGGCGCGGTGAGCATTATCAGCAAGCAGCATCAGCCGGGTGACGCGACGAACGGATTTGTTGCGGCCGACTACGACCTGGATTATGGCGGCCCTTCACTGGAAGGCGCAGTTGGATTTGGCGGTGACAAGATTGGTGTTCGCCTTGCAGGCAAGTTTACCGATAAGGACGGCTACTTTCGCAATTCGCTGAGCGATATGGACGAGAACGGCCAAGAAGACACCCTGCTGCGAGCGAGTGTGATTATTGAGCCAGCGGAGAACTTTACGATCACCGGCAAGGCTGAGTTCTCAGACTATTCGACCGATGGACACATTGGTGAGATTTACGGCCTTGCGTCCACTGCGATCGAAGTCGATGCGGCGCTTGGGCAAAATGATGGTGTGCTCAATTGGGTGCGGTCATCGAATGGTTCATCGCTTGGCGCAGCTGGGTTCCTGCCATCTAGCCCGGGTACCGATGGTGACAGTCAGTATTATCAAATTGGTGCAGAATACGCGCTCGCGAATGGCGGGACGATTTCTGGAAAGCTGGGGCACTCACAATTTGAATATCAACTCGTCACCGACCTCGATACGACCTATCTTGGTATTTTGGATGCTGGTATTCAGGAAGACTACGACCAGACCTCCGTTGACCTGCGTTATGCCTCTGATGCCGACAAGCCTTTCGGGTTTATGGTTGGCGGGTATTACCACACAACCGAGCTGACCAACGCTCAACCTAATGTCTATGGCCTTCAAGCCGGTCTTGCGGGATTCATTGGCGCTGACACAGTGCTTCTGTCGGAAGGTCAATTTGGCCTAGAGTCGGATCTAATGTCTGTCTTTGGACTTCTGAGATTTGACCTCAATGATCAATGGTCTGGTACAGTTGGTGCGCGTTACTCTGATGAGACCAAAGATGTCACCCGCGATTCACGCTGTCTGACGGGCAACGTGCTCACCAACGCCGTTGCTCCAGGTCCTGGCTTTTTGGCAGGCGCGGGACTTTGTCCCGACCCGGCGCTCAATGGGTTCAGCGACTCGCGTTCATCAGACAATCTTATGCCTGAGGCGACCCTCAACTATAAGCCGAATGATGACGTCATGTTCTATGTGAACATTGGCAACAGCGCGAAGTCTGGCGGTTTTGCCAGCGCGACGAACGCTCGTGCCCAAACGCTAGAGTATGACGATGAAAGCGTGATTGGCGGCGAGATCGGCGTGAAGACAAGCTTCTGGGATGGCCGCGGCGAACTCAATGCTGCTGTGTTCCGGAGCGAGTTCTCTGACCTTCAAGTCAACTCCTTCCTGATCAATCCGGGCCCACCGCAAACGACAGAGCCTGTGATTGCGAATGCTGCGGACGCTGTCTCTCAGGGTATTGAAATCGATGGCCGTATCCTTGCAACAGACTGGCTGACACTTGGTGGCTCGATTGCATTCCTCGATGCGGAGTTTGAAAAGTTCCCAGCTGCGCCCTGCAATCGGCAAACAACGCCAGGGCCTTTGGGCTTCTGCGATCTGTCAGGGAAGTCACTGCCATTTGCGGCAGAAAACTCCGGCAATCTCTTTGCTGAGATAGATTTGCCACTGGCCAACGGCTGGGACCTCGACGGCGGCGTTCTTCTCTCCTTTAGCGGTGAGTACTTCACTGACGGCACGCTGGATGAGACAGCCGTTCAGGACAGCTGGAGCCGGGTTGGCGCACATATCGGCATTACGTATCAGGATATGTACAAGCTGGAACTTATCGGCTCTAACCTGACAGACGAAAAAGTACTCGGCAGCACGCAGCCCTTTGGTGGCTCGTACAATCTTGGGTATCTTGATCCACCCAAAATGGTCAAAGTCCGTCTCTCTGCCAAGTTTGGTCAATAGATCGTTAGGGGCTTAATTCCTTCAAGTTCCTTGACGTTTGGGCCGGCTATTCTTTGGCCGGCCCAATTATTTTATTCTGCATCAACCCAAAAGGTGCCCGATGGATTTCGATCTTAGTGAAGAGCAAAAAATGATTGTCGCCTCCGCCGAAGGGCTGGGCGGGGATTTTGGTCCGGACTATTGGGGCAAGTGCGAAATCGGCGAAGCCTATCCCGAAGCCTTTTTCGCGGGACTCTCTGAGCTTGGATTCTTTGGTCTTGGTTTGTCGGAAGAGTCTGGAGGAAGCGGAGCGGGTATTACCGAAACGGCGCTCGCCATGGAGGCGCTGTGCCGGTCCGGCGGCGGCGGCGGACCAGCCCTTGGCTACTTGTTTGGATTACTCGGCGCGATGACGGTTCAGGCGCACGGAAATGAAGCGCAGCGCGCAGAGCTTTTGCCCAAAATGGCAGAAGGTAAAATGATGTGTGGTCTTGGCTTGTCTGAATCAGATGCCGGAACCAACACGCTGAATATCAAAACCTTTGCCAGAAAAGAGGGGGATGAATACGTCATCAACGGGTCGAAATGGTTTTCGACCAATATCGAACGGTCCGATGCGACCGTGCTCGTGGTTCGCACAACCAAGCTGGAAGACTGCGCACGACGCTCCGATGGGATCTCTTTGTTTCTCGTTGATCTGCCAAATCCCGGTGTCAGTTTTCAACCCATCTCGAAGCATGCCTTCAACTATTACAAATCGCATTCAGTGTTTCTAGAAGATGCGCGCGTACCAGCGAGCTCGCTCCTCGGTGAAGAGGGAAAGGGGTTCTATCAATTACTCGGAACCCTCAATCCAGAGCGTATTCTAGTTGCCTCGGGTGCGATCGGAACGGCGCGCCTGGCTTTGAAAGTTGCCACCGATTATGCAGGGGAGCGCACAGTCTTCTCGGCGCCGATTGGAAGCCATCAAGCGATCCAACACCCCATGGCAAGTGCTTATGCGAAACTTGAGGCGGCGTGGACCACAACGCTTAAGGCGGCCTGGATGCATGATGCCGGAAAGCCTCAGGCCGCTGTTGGCGCGGTCGCGAATACGGCAAAATATCTGGCCGTTGAAGCTGCGCTAGAAGCGTGTTCTCACGCCATGCAAACCCATGGAGGGGCAGGTTTTGCGAAAGACTATCATGTTGAGCGCTGGTTCAGAGAAGTGCAACTTTTCAGGCTTGCGCCTGTCACGCAACAAATGACCCTGAACTACATTGGTGAACATGTTATGGGCCTGCCAAGGTCCTACTGATCATTGGTTTCAAGAAGCGGATCGTGACCCAAATGATGGGCCCTGTAATCGGTCGGTGTTTCTCCTGTCCAGCGTTTAAACGCGCGAGAGAAATTGCTGAAGTCCGAGAAGCCCAGCAGGAACGCAACATCGCCGACTGAATAGGCGACTTGTCGCAAATATTGTTCTGCAAGTAAGCGGCGCGTGTCGTCCAAAATCTCTTGATAGGATGTGCCCGCGTCAACTAACTTATTGTGCAGTGAGCGGACGGAAAAGTTCAAAGCCTTGGCGACCTGTCCTTTGTTAAACTCACCCGTCGGCAGTTTTTCAAGCAGGCAGGCGCGCACCCGGTTCGGTACATCAGCTCTGGTCATGCGTGCCATCAAATCCAAGGTCATCTTGTCGTTCAGCTGAGCGAGCGCTGCATTAGCGGCGGGAAGTTGTTCGTCCAGATCGACAAGATCGCATACGAGTTCATTTGCACTTTGATCATAGATCACAGGGCATCCGAAAAAGGCTTCGAGCCGCGTATTCTGAAGATCACCCTGCGACGGCTGACAGAGCCGTATTTCGACGGGGTGATACGCTGGGCGACACATCAACCGTATCATTTTCACGACATAAATAAGCGTTCCCAAAATGAGAAAATCCTGCGTCCATGGATCATTCTGGTGCGAGGCCGATTTGACGACGCGAAAGATGCAAGCCTCGTCTGATTCATCAAACGTGACCGTCTGGGCATTTGACAAAAAGGAGTAATAACTTGCAAGGCGCTGGAAGTAGCGACGCAATGTTCGGCTTGAAAACAAAGCCAAACCCAGTGCGTGAAAGTGGATGGGTTGGAGGTTTTCGACGGCCTGAAGCGCAAATAGCGGGTCATCTGACTCCTCTATGCAGGCCCTCCAAAACTCTCCCCATTGATGTCCTGACAGGCGCATATCGGGGTTGCTGAGGTTTCGCACATCAATGCCCGCCGATAGGAATACCGGATCCGGGTCCTTTCCGGCTTTTTGTAGGGCAAGATAGGCCGTCAGGCTGATGCCAACAAAATGAGATGAATCAATAATCATGCGGGGTACTTCATTCCTGAATATATTGGGACTTTGCCTGTTTTTGGCATTAGACTCAAGATTGCATAGTACAATCTGAATACCGGCTCTGGTTGGTGTGAGAAATTGAGGACGATTCCAACATGACGCAGGATACCACTCGTCGAAGCAACAAGATGCGGCGCAAGGCCAGCATTGAAGGTGTGTTGCAGGCGGCGCGTGAACTGTTTGTTCGGCAGGGCTATCGCGCAACAACCGTTGACGGTATCGCGCGCGAGGCTGGGCTGACCAAGGGGGCGTTCTACTTTTATTTCTCCGACAAGGAATCGTTGATCCTGGAATTGCTGCGCGCGTCTGATCAGCAGCTCTTTGCACCAATTCTTCAGCAGATGCGCGCCACCGATGGTACCGCGCGCGCCAAGATTGAGTTGTTCTTGAACCTCGCCGGTAAAGCGGGCGCGGACAAAAATATTGAGCTTTTGCTGCTGCCGGTATTGATGTCGATCGAGTTTAATGGGCGCGGCGGTGCGGTCGAACAATTCCTCGACGATGTATATGAGCGCGTTTATCAGGATTTGTCTGACACGATTGAGCGCGGACAATCGGATGGCGAGTTCGCCTCGGCTGAGCCGCCACGTGTTCTTGCAACGATGATCGTTGCTCTGAGTGACGGATTGTTGCTCGAACTCTACCGACAAAGCAGCCAAGTCTCTGGGCGTGAAATCGCGCACGGCGCCAAAACGAGTGTACTCGCCTTGCTCGGCAGCGGAGCCGATCACCAATAACGTCCGATAAAGGTTGCCTCACCGAGCGCGTCATTTGTTTCATGCTCATCGAACGTCACATGGTAATGAACCTCTATGCCCTTTGACCGCTCCTCGCACTTGGTGAGCGCGGAGGAGAGCGTAAGCTTGGTGCCCATATAGATCGGCCGAAAAATCCGGATCTTGTCGATGCCTTTGACGATGATGCCGGGTACATTGATCAATTCCACATGATCCCAGAACACCTGCGGATACAGTGATGGAATAAACAGGCCCGGTGCGATCAGACCCTCAAGTCCGGATTCGCGGCTCGCCGCTTCATCCCAATGGACCCACTCCCTGTTGTCGACCGACAAGCAATAAGCCTGGATTCGCTCAGTCGTGACTTCAATCGGAGGTGATTTGAACAGGGTCTTACCCGCGAGTGCACGGAAGCCCTCCAGTCCGTCGATGATCAGTTTCTTGGTCAATTCAGGCTCAATTTCTGTCTCTTTGGTATCGCAGGTTTAAAACACTTGATGTTCTGTGCTATAAACATACTTATTGG
>JAQWGO010000037.1 GCA_029238175.1 Henriciella sp.
TTTTGGGATATCCAAAACGTACTTGTAATCTGGATTTACGACCCGCTGGGCGAAAGTGACGTCTTGTAGCAATTCGCTAAGGTTGAAAGGCTCTGGCGTTGGTTTAGGCATTCGAGCAAAGTCAGAGAATTCTTGCACCATTCGGCCAATGTCCGAGACCTGGCGCAAGATCGTGTTAATGCAACGCTCAAAAACACCATCTGTGTCATCAATTTTATCCGCATATCGTCTACGAATACGTTCGGTGGATAGCTGGATTGGTGTCAGAGGATTTCTTATCTCATGCGCAATCCGCCTGGCGACATCACGCCAAGCAAGTTGGCGCTGCGCCGAAATAAGACGTGTCGCGTCATCAAGAGTCAAAACGTGTCCGCCGGCGGTTTCAGAAGCAATCTTTAGACGGATATGGCGAATACCTTCACTCGTATCCAGATTTAAGGCGACCTCAACTGGCTTAACAGAGCTATCGATCGCGCGCACATTCCCGGCGATTTGTGCTGAGACATCTGCAATCGAAAGCCCATCTAGAGTGCCGTGATTGAGAAGGTTTTCTGCGGACTTGTTAGCTAGCGTGACAACCCCTGCCTCATCCAAACGAATAACGCCTGAACTAAGTTCGCCAAGAAGCGTTTCGAGAAAACGGCGACGCTCTTCTGACTCTTCGCGCGCAGAAATCAAGTCCTCACGACGTTCATCTAACTGGCGCGTCATTTCGTTGAACGAGTTTGAAAGCGCTAAAACTTCATCATCACTATTCGGCAATGGCACCTTGACGTTCCGTTGTCCCTGACTCACTTCATTCGCGGCAATCGCGAGGGTCGTAATTGGCCCAGATATGCGACCCGCAATCTCTTGTGCCATGCGAACTGATAGCAATAGCGCGAGGGCGACCATTTGCAGATATGCGACAACAAATAGTGTTTGTATCTGCCGACTTCTTTGTTGGGCGATCCGGTAGTCATTCTGGGCTGATCGTGCGCGGTCAAGCCTTCCAAACAGCGTCGCATCAATGGGTTTCGCCAGATATAGAAAGGTCCCCTCAATCTCGTCCAGCTTCAAGAGCGCTGACGTATAACCAGCATCTCTCTTGAGGAGCGTAACAATCGTGCCAAGCTCCGCCTCATCGAACATGTCGTCTGTAGGACGCGCGTAATATTCACTTGATCCCATATTCTCTGCGACCGCTTGGGGGAAGCCGGTTCGGTCGATCACATACGCAGCCGCTATGTTCCTCACGAATGCCTGGATACCTAGATACGATTCAAATCGTTCGCGGTCGTTTTCATACCCCTCGACAGCATTATTAACATCCACCGCCATAAGCGACGCATCGTTCTCAAAATTAGCCGCAAACTCTTCACCATTTTCTTCAGTCAGAGTTTCAATTTCATCGACCAGCGTCAGAACCCGGTCACCAAACCACGTGTCGATGCCGCGTGTAATCGTGAGCCACAAAAAGACTGAAACGATAATCGCGGGGATCATCGCGACTATTCCAAATAGAAGCATGAAGCGGCGCGTTAGGCGACCGCCTCCTTCGTCAATTCCTGACTTTCGGATCTTCAAATACCGACCGACGACCATGAAAGCGAGAACGGCCAAGATCACCGTATTAGCGATAAGAAGAAACTGAACGCCTTGCGGCACCGGCGCAATTGGGCTGGTTCGCGCTAATGCAAAAACGCTCGCGGCGGCGCATAGGATTGCGCCCAACACAAATAAGGCCTGAAACCACAGGCCCCCTGTCTGCTTGATCCTTGAGACTACTGGTGTCGTCACGAGGGGTCCTCTACAAAGCGGCTGTAACCAAACAGCAACACTGAGGATTTAGAGCAACAGTTACCTGAAACGTCAATTCCCTTCTGACATATCGAGAACATTCATCCGGGCCCTCAAAGTATTTCGGTTTACACCCAGCAAGGCGGCTGTCCGCAGTTTGTTGCCAGACGTAACCGACAGCGCCAGCTTGATTAATGGGCGTTCTACGCGCTCCAGAACTGACTGATATATCTTACCGTCGTCCTCAGTGCCCTTCAACAAGTCGGCCATCACATGTCGGTGAAGAAGCGCCTCTACTTCCGCCTCGAACGAGGTCTCGTTTGCGAGGTCCTTGATTGATTCAGCTCTCAATTCCCGCTCGACATCACGTTGCGAGATCGTTGCGTCTGGACTTAAAGCAGCGAGCCGGAAAATTAGATTCTCAAGCTCCCGAACGTTTCCGGGCCAGTCATAGGCCATGATCAAATCAATTGCGCCTTGAGCAACATCTTTTTGTGCTAGGCCGCGGCCTTCTGCCCTTATCAAGAACGTTTTGACGAGCTCAGGAATGTCCTGCTTCCGGCGGCGAAGTGGAGGCATGTCAATGCGCACCACATTCATACGATAGTAGAGATCTTCCCGGAAACGTCCCTTATCTACAAGTGCAGACAGGGGTTGCCGCGTTGAAGCAATAATCCTGGCACCGCCCTCTTCACGCATAAGCTTTACGAGCTGAGTCTGCGCTTCTGCTGGCAGATCGCCGACTTCATCTAGATAGATTGTTGCATTCTTCTCATACGCCAAGCCAGTCGCGTCGTTGGCGCCAAACAGCTCGTTGCTCACCTCGTCAGTCGGCATGGCAGCCAAATCCAACGAGTAGAATCTTCCTGTACTAACCTCGCCAAGATCGTGGATCGCCCGCGCTGCGAGTTCTTTGCCCGTGCCCGACTCCCCCTCAATCAATACAGTTAAATCGGTATTCATAACGCGTGATATGATCCGATAGACTTCCTGCATCGGCTCCGACCGGCCGACCAGCGGAAGACCATGGCTCTCGGATGAAATCGCTTTCGGTGATGTCGTTTTCTTGGTGCCTGCGAGCGCGCGCTCAACCAGATCAGCCAGTTGATCGATATCAAATGGCTTCGGAAGATAGTCGAACGCGCCATGTTGCGCAGCTGAAGCAGCAGTCAAAATAGTGTTCTGTCCGCTCATCACAATTATTGGCAGTTCAGGCCGTGCGAGCTTGAAAGAAGGTAGCAGATCAAAGATTGGCGTATCGGTTAGATATACGTCAGCCACAACGACATCGCCTTCACCGTTGCGTATCCAACGCTCCAAAGCCTCTGGTGAACTTGTCGCCCTCACCGCATACCCAGCCGAGATAAGCGTCTGGTTTACGATAAGTCGGATGCTGGCATCGTCTTCAGCAAGAAGCACTGTTTTCTGGCTCATGATTTTGTTGCCCTAGGAAGAGGTAGATAGATTGAGAAACGAGTCTGATCATCGCTGCTGTCAACTTTGATCCGCCCGCGATGCGCGGTCACGATCTCATTGACGATGCTTAGGCCTAAACCGCGACCACCCGATTTCGTGGAATTGAACATATCGAATATTTTGCTACGCTTTTCGGGTGAGATACCCCCGCCATTATCCTGAACGGTTACGCGTATTGCTCGCCCCAATCGCTTTGATCCGGACCCAGCGATCGCAAAACCAGTTTCAAAGGCTGTCTGTACAGACACTTGCGGCGTACTCGAATAGGCCGTTGCGGCCTCTATGGCGTTGCGCAGAATGTTTTGTATTGCCTCATGTAGGTGATCTTGGTCGGCCTTAAGATTTGGCAAAGACGGATCATAAAGGCGCCGAACCCTAATCTTGGCGCCATGAGCAGCTTCTTCTGACGCCACGACACGGTCGAGAAGCTCATGGATGTTTAAAAGCTCTTTAGCTGGCGACGAAAATAGTTCGAACGCTGATAGGCGCGATACTAATCGTTCGATCCGCTTGGTTTCGCTCTGAATGATCTCCAACATTGCAGACTGATCTTCTCGCGCGCCGCGAGACAGCAATTGAGCCCCGCCTGAGATGCCAGCTAGCGGATTTTTAACCTCATGCCCGAGAATGCGGCCGAACGCTGCCACACCAGCCGGATTAGAATCCACAATTTCATTGTCGTCAGTCTGGATCATCGCGATCACGATGCCACCATCGCCGGACGGGCGCAGTTTGATATCCATCGTACGTTTATTGGCCAAACTTGGGCCGCGAATTGGCACGCCATGCGCGGTGACATCGCCTTTCAACTCCAATGAGCGATCTATCAATTCAAAAATCGGCGAGTCGTGGAACAGAACTTCGCTTAGAGGCTTCCGAAACATGGCTCGCTCGGAATGCCCAAGCACACTCTGGGCTTCTGGATTCGCTGCAACTACCCTTCGCCGCTCATCCAGGCTGACAAGCGCAAACGGCGCAAGACCCGCTAGATCGATAACATCCATCATGCTGCCACCAACTCAAATTCGCCCGCATAAACGGTCTGTATTCTTCGAACGAGCTTTCCTGCATCGTCATATTGGCAGAGCTCTGACCTCAACTGCCGCCTGTTCAGTTCATTCAGTGGCATATCTACCTTATCGATGTGTGCCGCGATATGCTTTCGCACCATCCGAAGCCCCAACTGATTGCCATAGAGCGCCATACTATCTTCGATTTGTTCGCACAGATTATCTGCTTGTTCAGCCAAACTTGGCGCGGTGAACTGAACACCCAGCCGATCAGCTTCCATTTCAGCAAGTAACCATGGCTGCCCCATCGCGGGCCGACCGACCATAACACCGTAAGCGCCAGATTGCTTCAACGCGTCTCGCGCCTCGGCGACTGTGCCGATATCTCCGTTTGCAATGACGGGAACATCTACACTGTCGACGGTCGGGGCAATCGCCGCCCAGTCAGCTTGTCCTTTATAAAACTGACAACGCGTCCGACCATGAACAGTGATCAGTTGAACACCGCGCGACACTGCTTCCTGCGCGATATCGGGCGCATTGAGCAAACTGTGATCCCAACCTAGGCGCATTTTAAGCGTCACGGGTTTGCCTTGAGCGCCCTCCAGCGTCGCCTCAATAATCTGCATCGCCAATTCTGGCTCGCGCATCAAAGCTGATCCGGAATTGCCGCCTGTAACTTGTCTTGCGGGGCAGCCCATATTGATGTCGATGACGTCCACGCCTGCTGCGTACAATAACTCGGCGCCGCGACGCATATCTTCTGTCCGACGACCAGCAAGTTGAACGATCCAAAGGCCGTCGCCATCATGGCGGCAGGTTTTGCGAACGACATCTGGTCGTTCCGCTGCAAGGGATTGACCTGCGACCATCTCCGATACCAAAGCAGGCGCGCCATACTTTGCGGCCTGCCGCCGAAAGGCAGCGTCGGTAGACCCTGACATTGGCGCTAGCCATACGTGCTCTGCTCGAAATGAAGGCATTTTCATCATAGCACTACAAAACCACATTTTTGCACTGCACAATAGAGAGGCAACGCGTTTATTCAGGCGGTTACTGCAACAGATGTGGCTTTTTTGCAGCAAGTCGTTATTCAGCAGCTATGAAAATTGGAACGATCATTGTTGCCGGAGGTAAGGGTACGCGCGCTGGTGGAGACCTTCCAAAACAGCTTTGGAAGCTTGGATCTAGGCCTCTCTATCGCTGGTCAGTTGAGACATTTTTGGAACATAACGCGATTTCGCAGATCGTTCTCGTCGTTCCTGAACTAGAGGCGTTACTCTACGATAGCTCAGATGTCTTGGTTGCGCATGGTGGAGACACACGCAGTGCGTCCGTTCGCGCTGGTCTGTCAAAGCTGAATCTGGACGACGATGATTATGTATTGATCCATGATGCTGCGAGGCCGGGCCTTTCTAATCGCGTGATTGACGACCTTATCGCTGCGTTAGCAGAAGCCGATGCTGCTGCCCCTGCTCTAGTCGTATCCGACGCCTTAAAACGTGTTGAAGGTGAACGACTGCGAACGGTTGATCGAAATCAGCTCTACCGCGTTCAGACACCTCAAGCTTTTAGATTTGGCGCGATTAAAACGGCATTGTCTACCGGCGGTGATCTAGTAGATGATCTAGCAGCTATAGAGCAGCATAATGGCACGGTTCGTCTTGTTGATGGCGAGGAGCGTCTTGCCAAGATTACGTTTCCTGAGGATTTTGAACGTATGGAATGCTTATTGTTAGGTGCACGGCCGCCAAGACT
>JAQWGO010000058.1 GCA_029238175.1 Henriciella sp.
TAAGAATTTTGCTTTGTTCTGCACGCTGACTAATCCTGCGGGAGGCGGCGCGTGTCGACAGACAGCGTCAGGAAGTTGCCTAGATAAGGCGCGTCCTACACTGATTGCAAGTCAGAGAACCTTAGTTGTTGCTTCAGAACCTCTTTCAATCAGCTTTATGCCGGATGAGGATCTTTCAAGTGAAGTCATTGAGCAATAAGTCGGGCGAAAAACCGTGACATCGTTTGCGCCGTCAAGGTGTCCAACGATCGCATTGATTGCGATAAAATGGCTGAACACGACCGTCTCATCAGGGAGGTCTAGAACTGTATCTATTAGCGTACTTCGCCAGTTTTGAACAAGCTGCGGCGTCGTTTGCCATGTGCCGGACATCAGGTCACGGAGCCAAGAAATTCTATCCTCAATACCATCAGGAGTTGGGATCTCAGTCACGCGTGGGTCGATTGTTGCAACCAGGCCGGAAGCCTTAGAAAACGGATGTGACGTTTCTTGGCACCTTTGCATCGGACTCGTCAGCGCATTCTTTAAGTTGAGTGCTGCGAGCTCTGTCGCAACAGCGACGGCTTGGGCCTTACCAGCGTTCGAAAGTCCTGGGTCGGGGTGTGTGCCCCAACCAGCGGCCGCTTCGCCGTGTCTAACAAAATAGATCATGCTGCGAGTTGGGCCGGTTCCAAGCCGAGCTCAGACACAACATCTAATGCTTGTCTGTACAGTGCTGGTTTCTGAATATTTAGACGCTTGCGAGCTGCCTCAAGTGGTTCAGATAAAAGCTTGATAATATCTTGATCCGCAATCCGCTTCGCTAACTTGCCATGCTTTCGGCCCTCGACCAGTACATCTTTGATGCGTGCCTCACGTGGTACAGCTTTTGCGATTTGGCGGTTGCCCATAAAAGCAATGAAGCTGACGCCAAGTCCGCCATTCTGGCTGTGGCTGAAACCGAGCAGTGCGTCTTCACCCAGTGCGTCGCGGCCATAACCTGTCAAAACGTGATATAAATCGTGCGTGTCGCGCAGGCGATTTGCATACCAAAGTAAGTCGTCATCATACAGAGACTGATGTTCACGGTTCTCCATGCTTTCAGCGACCAAGCCGTGCGCTGTTAGACCTTCGCGCTCCATAAATTTTATGTAAGCCTCAGCGACACTCCCTTTGGGCAGTTTGCGAAGCTCATCATGATTGTCGAGGAGGTCGGGTAGAAAACGTCTTTTAGCCAGCAACTCACCACCGTTCTCAGACGCTAAAAAACGCGTAAAGTCCTTACGAGTTGCCTCGCCGCTTAGCGCCTCAATTATGTGAAAAACCTGCTTTGTGTCTTCTTTATCGGCAAGTAGCCGCTGCATATGCTTCCACGCTTTTAAGGGACGGAAGCGCGCTTTTGGCCGTGTCGGATCGATATAAGGAACGGGTTTTGTCATGCAGAAATCTCTTTTCTGGATTCTTCATATCAAATCATTTGCAAACAAACAATGACGCTGGCGTCACGAATTTCTAACATGACTGCATAACAAGTGTGCAAGGGTGGTGAAACTCAAGGCAGACTGCATTGTGTGTGCCTCAGGTTCATGCGTCTAGATGCAAAGCCGTAACAACGCAGCGTAGAAGAGTCCCAAGTTATATCGATTCCTAAAAGGGGCTGACCGCATGAAAAAGATCGAAGCAATCATCAAACCTTTCAAACTGGATGATGTAAAAGAGGCTCTGCACGAAGTTGGTGTTCAGGGCATGACAGTTGTTGAAGCCAAGGGCTTCGGTCGCCAGCGTGGCCACACTGAGCTATATCGCGGTGCTGAGTATGTTGTGGATTTCCTGCCAAAGCTCAAAGTTGAGATTGTTGTTGCAGATGGCGGCGTGCAGAGTGCGATAGAAGCTATCACCAAAGCCGCGCAAACGGGCAAAATTGGTGACGGTAAGATATTCGTGTCCGATGTGAGCGAAGCAGTTCGTATTCGGACAGGCGAAACAGGCGATGGCGCGCTCTAGGGCCACCATTAAGACTAAACAGACAGGACAATACTGGAGGGCATTATGGCCGATAAGATTATGAAAATGATGAAAGAGAACGACGTTGAATTCGTCGATCTACGTTTCACTGACCCACGTGGCAAGTTACAGCATGTTACCTTTGATAAGGGCATGATCGATGACGACTTCTTTACAGATGGTCAGATGTTTGATGGTTCTTCTGTTGCTGGTTGGAAAGCCATTAACGAATCAGACATGACGTTGATGCCTGACGTTGATTCAGCAAAAATTGATCCATTCTTCCAGCAAACGACACTGGCAGTTATGTGTGATATTCTTGATCCTATCACCGGACAGCCATACGGACGCGACCCACGCGGCACGGCTAAAAAAGCTGAGGCGTATTTGAAGTCGACGGGCGTAGGCGATACGGCTTATTTCGGTCCTGAGGCAGAGTTCTTTGTTTTTGATGATGTGCGCTGGAGCACAAATCCGAACAAAACTGGCTACAGCTTCGATTCAACAGAGCTGCCGTTTAACACGGATAAAGAATACCCGATGGGTAACATGGGGCATCGCCCGCATGAGAAGGGTGGTTACTTCCCGGTCCCGCCAATCGATAACGAGCAGGATATGCGCTCTGAAATGCTGTCTGTCATGGGTGAGCTTGGTCTTGAGCCGGAAAAGCACCACCATGAGGTTGCGCCTGCGCAGCACGAACTTGGAATGAAGTTCAACACGCTGGTAACGATGGCGGATAACCTTCAGCTCTATAAGTATGTCGTCCACAATGTTGCGGCGTCTTATGGCAAAACAGCGACCTTTATGCCGAAGCCATATTTCAACGATAATGGTTCAGGAATGCACGTTCACCAGTCTATCTGGGCAAACGGGAAGCCAACGTTTGCGGGTGACGGCTATGCCGGTCTTTCTGAAACTTGCCTGCACTATATTGGCGGTATCATTAAGCACGCTCGCTCTTTGAACGCGCTAACGAACGCTTCAACCAACTCGTACAAGCGCTTGGTTCCAGGTTTCGAAGCACCGGTTATGCTGGCATATTCCGCTCGTAACCGTTCTGCGTCTATTCGTATCCCGTTCGGAACGGGTGCAAAAGCGAAACGTATTGAAACGCGTTTCCCTGATCCAACGGCTAACCCGTACTTGGCGTTTGCTGCTCTACTTATGGCTGGTCTTGATGGTATCGAGAACAAGATCCATCCTGGCGACGCGATGGATAAGGACCTTTATGACCTTCCACCAGAAGAAGCGAAATCTATTCCACAGGTTTGTGGTTCGCTTCGCGAAGCGCTAGAGGCACTCGATGCTGACCGCGACTATTTGAAGAAGGGCGGCGTGTTCTCTGATGATCAGATTGATGCGTACATCGATCTGAAAATGGAAGAAGTTGAGCGTCTTCAGCTTCACCCGCACCCGGTCGAATTCGACATGTACTACAAAGTATAAATTATACGTCTGGGGGAACAGACGTACCGGAGGCGTCGGGGCTCAACAGAGCCTCGGCGTTTTTGATTCTAGGCGTTTACCTTGATGGCAGCGCTTGACGCTTGCGCGCGCGCTCTAGCTTCGTCCACCGTATCGGCGTGGGCGACGGCCACACCCATGCGGCGTTTCTCAAACGCGACTGGTTTTCCGAACAATCTGATCTGTGTGCCTGGTACAGACAGCGCATCGTCTACCCCAGAAAAACGGACACCTTCTGCTTCCACGCCACCATAAATGACTGCGCTCGCGCCTGGTCGGTTCAGGCTGGTATCTACTGGTAGACCTAGAATGGCTCTGGCATGCAGGGCGAATTCGCTTTGATCTTGCGTCGCTAGGGTAACGAGACCCGTATCGTGTGGACGCGGGCTAACCTCCGAAAACCAAACTGTGTCGCCTTTAACGAACAATTCAACGCCGAATACACCGTATCCACCAATGTCATCTGTGACCCGTTGCGCCATGCCTTGAGCTGCTTTGAGTGCAGCGTCCGACATTGGTTGAGGTTGCCAGCTTTCGACATAATCGCCGTTCTCTTGGCGATGACCAATGGGTGCGCAGAAGCTTGTTCCGCCGGAATGCCGAACTGTCAGGAGTGTAATTTCATAATCAAAATCGACAGCACCTTCGACAATAACTCTAATCTGATTTCCGCGCCCCGCGGTCAGTGCGTGCGTCCACGCAGCGTCGATATCTGAAGCGGCTTTGACCATGCTTTGCCCCTTTCCCGAGGACGACATGACAGGCTTCACGAAAACCGGATAACCGATCCGGTCTGCTTCAGTGACAAGTGTTTCGGCATCGCTGGCGAATGCGTACGCGCTTGTTTTTAGTCCAAGTGTTTCGGCGGCTAGGCGGCGGATGCCTTCTCGGTCCATTGTGAGCTGTGTGGCGCGCGCAGTCGGAATGACTGTCGCCATACCATCTGCTTCGATACGAGCCAGCTCATCAGTTGCGATTGCTTCAATTTCAGGAACGATTAGGTGTGGACGGTCGTCATCTACAATTTGACGAAGGGCAGCAGCATCAGTCATGTCGATGACATGGGCGCGATGCGCAACCTGCATGCCGGGGGCATTCTCATAGCGATCGCAGGCAATTGTCTCGACGCCCAGGCGCTGCAACTCAATGATGACTTCTTTGCCGAGTTCGCCAGCACCCAAGAACAGGACTTTCGTCGCGGAATGGGAGAGCGGTGTTCCTATTATGGTCATAGCTAAGTCTTCTTATGGCGTTTCTTGATTGTACCAGAAAAATTTAGAACCGGGCGTCCGTCGGCGGTGATGAGCCCGCGAACAAATTGGATGGATCTTCCGCCACCCACAACTTCGCCGCGCGCTTCGATATATTCGCCTTCCAATGCACCTGCAATGAACTCTGATGTGAATGCGACTGTCACGCCATAGCTGTCTTCGTCATTGCCGTTATCGTGCGCTATCGCGAACAGGGCGAAGTCTGCAAAGGTCATGAGGCAGCCGCCGTGCATGACGCCGCCTGCATTCATATGTTTGCGCTGCGCACGAAATGCCGCGACCATGCCTTGGTCATCTTCGCGTAGATAGAAAGGGCCGGCGCTTTCGTACTCAAAGGGCTCATTCTCCCAAGTCTTCCAGCCTTCAAATTCGCCTTCGGTAACGATTGTTGGTTTCATAACTACGTCTCCAGTTTGGTTTGTCATACCAATGTGCGTTTCAATCGCCAGCGTGACTTTGCGTCAGGGTTCGACACTAGAGTGATGTCGCGTATGCTATGTTCAAAGATAGGAGTTAGCTATGGCCTTTGATGCTGAAATTCGAGATGCTTTGATTGAACAGGTTCGCCGCTTCGTGCGTGAGCGGTGTGTTCCCGCTGAAGCACAGGTTTCAGAAGAGGATGCTGTGCCGGCCGAGCTTGTCGAAGAGATGAAGCAGCTCGGTCTATTCGGTCTTGCTGTTCCTGACGAATATGGCGGCCTTGGCCTTGATATGGAAACCGAGTGTATGGTCGGGTTTGAGCTTGGCTGGACGTCTCCTGCATTCCGGTCTGCTGCTGGTACAAATATAGGTATTGGATCGCAGGCTCTCGTTTTGTTCGGGACTGAGGCGCAAAAAGAGAAGTATTTACCTGGAATTGCGAGCGGTGAAATTATCACCTCATTTGCATTGACCGAACCTGATTCAGGGTCAGATGCAGGAAGTTTGAAAACCAAGGCGACGAAAGACGGCGACGGTTATCTCCTGAGTGGCGTCAAACGATATATCACCAATGCAAACGTAGCTGACCTCTTTACGGTCATGGCTAGAACCAATCCGGATGAGCCGGGCGGCAAAGGCGTATCTGCGTTTATCGTTCCGCGCGATACACCCGGTCTTTCAGTCGGTAAGCCGGAAAAAAAGATGGGCCAGCAGGGCGCTCAAATCTGTGATGTGAATTTTGACAATGCAAGGGTTGGTCCTGAGTTGATGGTCGCGGGTGAGGGGGAAGGCTTCAAAGTCGCGATGAGCGTTCTTGATAAAGGCCGTTTGCATATTTCATCTGTCTGTACAGGCATGATGGACCGGTTGATCTCTGAGATGGTCAACTATTCGATGGAGCGCATTCAATTCGGCAAACCGATTATGCAACACCAGCTTATCCAAGCAATGATCGCCGATAGCCAGGCCGAAGCCTATGCGGCGCGCTGTATGATCCTCGATGCGGCTCGGAAGAGAGACGCAGGTGAGAATGTCACTATGCTTGCGTCATGCTGTAAAATGTTCGCGTCTGAGGCCGTAGGCCGTGTCGCTGACCGCGCTGTTCAGGTGTTTGGCGGAGCAGGGTACGTTGCCGACTACGGCATTGAGCGGTTTTTCCGCGACGCCCGCATCTTCCGTCTCTACGAGGGAACAACTCAGATCCAACAAATTATCATCGCACGCGAGCTTAGTCGTGCTGCGAAGCGAGGTGACATTTAATGGCTGATTCTATGCACGATTTCTCCCCAGAGGACGTTGGTCTAAACAGCGAACGCCTAGATTGTATCGCGGACTATTTCGAAAAGGCCTACATCGCGGAGGGTAAACTCCCATGCATGGCGACTATGGTCTCTCGAAACGGCCAGATTGTTCACGAGTCTTATCGGGGAAACACGCATCTCGAAGGTGGCTCGCCGATCAATGCTGATACCATCTTCCGCATCTATTCAATGACGAAGCCTATCACTTCCGTCGCAGCAATGATGCTGCATGACGAAGGGATTTTGCGTCTGGATCATGAAATTTCACGCTATATTCCTGAATTCGCAGATGTTGAGGTCTGGGATGGCGGCGACCTTAAAGACTACAAAACACGCAAGCCCGATCGGCCTTTGACAGTTCGCGATGCGTTTACGCATACGACCGGCCTTACATATGGCTTCCTGTTCCAGCACGAGGTCGATGCATTGTATCGCCGCGAGATGGAGCGTGCGCCCAAGGATATCGACTTAGCGCAATTCTGCGCCAACCTTGCTGCACTACCGCTGGTGTTTTCACCCGGCACAAGTTGGAACTATGGTCATTCGACAGACGTGCTTGGCCGGATTGTAGAGGTCGCGAGCGGCATGACATTAGATGTGTTCTTTCGTGAACGTATCTTCGGGCCTTTAGGCATGGACGATACCGATTTCTTTGTTCCTGAAGATAAGCTCGATCGGCTTATGGCGTGCTATGCTAAAAACCCGATTACGGATGAGGTCACTATGAGTGACGGGGCAGGATCAGATAGCAAAGCGTATAAAACCCAACCCGCCATGTTGAACGCTGGGGGTGGATTAGTTTCTACACTCAACGATTATCACAAGTTTTGCCTTATGCTTCTGCAAGGCGGAAGTCTAAATGGTCATCGTTTTCTGAGCCCTAAGACGGTTGAGTTCATGCGTATGAACCACCTTCCGGAGGGCAAAACGATAAAGGAAATGGGCGACAAGACCTTCTCTGAGGCCCGTATGGAGGGTAATGGGTTTGGGCTTGGTGGCTCCACAGTTGTGAACGTAGCTGAGACTTTGACACCCGGATCAATTGGTACCTTTAGCTGGGGCGGCCTCGCAAATACGTTCTTCTGGATCGATCCAGAGGAGGAGCTGATCGCAATCCAGGCGACGCAGATGATCCCAACGGGATGTTATCCAATCCGGCCACAGTTCCAGCAACTCGTCTATGCGGCGATTGATTGGTAAGGCGATTTCTGCCTGAAAACGCCTAAAAACAACTTTTTTCAGGCATGGCAGCGCTGTCAGGCTTGCCAAACTGAAAAATACTACCATTTTCCGCAAGGTAAGCCCTTACGCCTCGTCAACCTAAGGATGGCGTTGCAGAGAATAGGGCGCAGTCGGAGGATACACCATGATTCAGAGCAACCCGTTTCACGCGTACGTAGAAGACCTGTTTGGTAAGTTTGGCCGAATTCGAATTCGCAAGATGTTTGGTGGTGCTGGCGTATATGCTGGCGAAGACATGTTCGCGCTACTCGACAAAGATCGGATTTATATCAAAGCCGATGATACGTTGAAGGCCGATCTTGAAGCAGAGGGCGGTGAGCCGTTTGAGTGGACTAATCCAAAGACCGGAAAGACGATTGAAATGAGTTACGTCTCGCTGCCGGTGAATGCGGTCGAAGATCAAGACGAAGCGTCGGCTTGGGCTGAGAAAGCGTTAGATGTGGCTGTTCAGGCACGCCGGGCAAAGGTAAAATCTCCGCGCCGACGACCCTTTTAGAGTTAGCTGTTTCGGAAGTCTGCGGGGCGTTTTTCCAAGAACGCTGCGACACCTTCTTTGAAATCAGATTGACGGCCAGCTGAACGTTGAGCAAACCGCTCCGCTTGTAGTTGGCTGTCAAAATCATTGTCTTCAGCTTGCCAGACCAGCTCTCTTATCATGGCGAGAGCCTGTGTTGGGCCGTCGGCTAATTTTTGAGCGTACGCTCTTGCTTCACTCATGAGGTCAGCATCAGGCACGACGCGATTGATCAATCCCCACTCTTCGGCTTTTGCCGCTGGGACTTTATCTCCAAAAAGAGTCATCTCCATTGCGCGGGCGCGACCAGCCATGCGTGGTAGCAAGAATGTTGAGCCACCGTCAGGGACCAGGCCGATGCGTCTGAATGCCTGGAGGAAGTAGCCGCTCTGGCCCGCAATGATGAAATCTCCCATTAGCGCGATCGAGCATCCAACGCCCGCTGCTGCTCCGTTGACCGCGGTAATGATTGGGTGAGGATGGGTTTTCATCATCTTGATGAACGGATTATAGTGACTATCGAGAGCCTTGCCAGCGTCCGGCTTACCCTTAGGGCCGCCACTTGTCATGTTCGGCGATAAGTTCGCGCCTGAACAAAAGCCGCGACCATTCCCCGTAATAATCGTACAGCGCGCTTCGTCCGCAGCGGCTTCCAAAGCAAGTGTCAGTTCTTCGACGGTATCAATTCCGGCTGCGTTCATCGTCTTCGGATCATTTAGCGCAATTGTCGCGATGTCTTTATCGACGCTGTAGGTGATTTTCTTGAAATCCATGGTGTCTCTCCCGTTTGATTAGAATGTATCTAGCCGTGCGCACAAGAAAACCGTGACGCAAGGTCAGCCGGAATCGTTTTGTTTCTAAGCAGTTCTGCGCTATCCTTTACGTAAACGAGAACAGGAACGGGAGAGACTTATGGCTTTAGGCGGTATCGCAGCAGATGGCATGGCAGGTGTGTTGGCAAAACAGAAAGCGGCTAACATTCGTGATGGAATTCCTTCACTCGCAAAACGTACGGAGTGGATCGACAAATCAATTGATCTCTTGGCGACGCACGGGGAAGCTCTTTCTAGGGCGATGGCCGATGATTTTGGTCATCGTTCTATCGATCAGTCAAACCTAACGGACATTGCTGGCTCCATTGGCGCACTTAAGCATTCGCGTAAGAACATGGCCAAGTGGATGAAGCCACAGAAGCGCCCGGTTGAATTTCCGCTTGGTATGCTCGGCTCGAAGGCGCAGGTTCAGTATCAACCAAAGGGCACGATCGGCATTATCAGCCCTTGGAATTTCCCGGTAAACTTGACCTTCACCCCGCTGGCCAATGTCTTCGCCGCCGGCAACCGTGCGATGATCAAGCCGTCAGAGTTTACAGAAGCAACGTCCGAGTTGATGCGAGAGCTTTTCGCTAAATACTATACTGAAGAGGAAGTATCGGTTGTGACAGGCGGGCCAGATGTAGGCGCGGCGTTCTCGAAATTGCCGTTCGATCATCTTCTTTTCACTGGTGCGACCTCGGTCGCTCGCCATGTTATGCGTGCTGCGGCGGACAACCTTGTCCCGTTGACGCTTGAGCTTGGCGGTAAGTCGCCGGTGGTTCTTGGTAGGTCCGCTGATCTAGAGAAGGCTGCAAGCCGGATCATGGCCGGTAAAACGCTTAACGCTGGCCAAATTTGTTTGGCACCTGACTATGCCTTCGTGCCTGCTGATAAGACAGGTGAGTTTGTTGGCGCGGCGCAGGGCGCGGTTGCCAAGATGTATGCCGATGGTCTCAAGGATAATGATGATTACACGTCCATCGTGAACCAACGCCATTTTGATCGCTTGAATTCATACCTCGATGATGCTCGCGAAAAAGGTGCTGAAGTGATTGAGATCAATCCGGCTGGTGAAAACTTTACACAGCAACCACACCACAAGATGGCACCTCACATCGTTCTCAACCCGACCGATGACATGAAGGTCATGCAGGACGAAATCTTCGGACCAATCCTGCCGGTGAAGTCATATACCGATACCAGCGAAGCGATTGGCTACATCAACGATAATCCGCGCCCTCTTGGCCTATACTATTTCGGTGATGACAAAAACGAACGCGATATGGTTCTGAACAACACAACGTCAGGCGGTGTTACCGTGAATGATGTTGTTTTCCACGTGGCTCAGGAAGACCTGCCATTTGGCGGCGTTGGCCCGTCAGGCATGGGTTCATACCACGGCCATGATGGTTTTCTAGAATTCAGCCATAAGAAGGCGGTCTACACCCAAACAGGTAGCGAGCTACTCGCAATGATGCGTCCGCCTTATGGCGACAAGTATCGCAAGCAGGTTGCTGGGCGAATGAAGAAGTAGGCACCCGCCATTAGAATAAAAAGGCCGCCTAGATAGGCGGCCTTTTTTACTTCAAAAAGCTGGGGACGTCCTCGCCGAAGCCTTTGACGTTTTCTGGGGCAGGCTCCAGAATGAGGTCGTCATCCTTGCGTTTGAAGTCACGACGCGGGCGCTCAGTGCGTGGTTTTTCTGAACGCTCTTCACGGTCAGCACGCGCGCGTTTTGGGCGCTCTGTTTTTGCTTCTTCTTCAGGGGCTTCTAAAGCCTCTTCTGTCTTCGTGGGTTCTTCGCGGGGTGTCCGCTCGCGGCGTCCGCTTCTCTCGCCGCGCTCGCGGCTACGACCTCTGCCACCACGTTCTCTATCGCCTCGGCCACGACCACCGCGACCTTCGTCTTTCGGCAAGTCCTCAAGTTCTTCGAGAAGGCCTTCTGGCAAATACTCTTCGACGTCAGTCTTGATCAGCATCATCACACCGCGCCAGCTTTTCTCATCAGCGGGTGAAACGAGCGTGAAGCTCTCGCCGCTTCGTCCGGCGCGTCCGGTCCGGCCGATCCGGTGCACATAATCTTCGTCTTTTACAGGCGGTGCATAATTAAACACTTGTCCAACGTCAGGAACGTCAAGACCACGTGCAGCAACGTCGGAGGCGACAAGAAATTTTAGCTCGCCATCGCGGAATTTTTGCAGAGTTGCCGTGCGTTCTGATTGCGGCAGATCACCGTGAATAGGGGCGGCATCAAAGCCATGTTTCGTCAGCGATTTTGCGACAATATCAACTTCGCGCTTACGATTACAGAACACAATGCCATTCACGACTTCGCGGCTCTCAATTACGCGTCGCAATGCTGTACGTTTGGCTTTGTCATCGCCGCGAGGAATTTTCACGACATATTGCGTTATGGTTTCAGCGGTTTGAGATTGTTTAGCAACTTCAATACGAACGGGATCTTTTTGGAAAGTTGCGGCTAGGCGCGCGATTTCCTTCGGCATCGTCGCCGAGAAAAGTAAAGTCTGGCGTTTCTTTGGTAGGATGCCGCAAATCTTTTCAATGTCTGGGATGAAGCCCATGTCCATCATACGGTCAGCTTCATCAATTGTGAAAACTTCAACGCCGGTGAGGAGGATTTTTCCACGCTCAAACTGATCAATTAGGCGGCCGGGTGTCGCGATAAGTACATCGACGCCACGCATTAGTTTTTGCTCTTGTTCTTTAAAACTTACGCCGCCGATTAGCAGCGCCATGTTCAACTTTAGATCCGCTCCATATTGCTCGAAATTTTCAGCAACTTGTGCGGCAAGCTCACGTGTCGGGCACAGAATCAAACTGCGCGGCATTCTTGCGCGGGCGCGCCCTTTGGTGAGGCGATGGATCATGGGTAGGACGAACGCAGCCGTCTTACCGGTGCCGGTTTGGGCTATGCCTGTAACATCGCCGCCCATCTTAATAACGGGGATGGCTTGCGCCTGTATCGGCGTTGGATGTGTGTAGCCGGTCTTATCGATCGCGCTTTGGATGCGTGGATCAAGATTAAGTTCGGCGAATGTAATTGAGGTTTCTTCAGTCAAGTGTGGGTTCCGGGTGGTTAGAATTGTCGGGCAGCCCCGATTGGGCTGCGAATGCCGACAGAATCACTACGCCGGCTACCTTTATGCCCTGCACATATAACAGAAAAGCCCGCCATACTAGGCGGGCTTACCAGTTCGTAATTATGTGTGTCTTCTAAGTTAGAAGCTTAAGAAGCGTCTGCAAGGTTCTGGTTCGCGAAGTCCCAGTTGACCAGATTGTCGAGGAAAGACGCCATGTAGTTAGGGCGGCTGTTCTGATAATCGAGATAGTAAGCGTGCTCCCACACGTCCATTGTCAAAAGTGGTGTCACACCAGCTTCGGTCACAGGGGTTTCAGCGTTAGGCGTTTTTGTGATGGCAAGCTTGCCATCCTTCAAAACGAGCCATGCCCAGCCTGAGCCGAACTGTCCGCCGCCAGCTGCTTTGAACTGCGTTGCAAACGCATCATAAGAGCCAAAATCGCGATCGATAAGGTCCGCAATCTTGCCTGTTGGTTTGCCGCCGCCGCCTGGTTTCATGGAGTGCCAGTAGAATGTATGGTTCCAAACTTGGGCAGCGTTATTGAACAAGCCTGCTTTTGATGGGTCGGCTGCGGCGGCATTGATGATCTCCTCTAGAGAAGCGTTCTCGTGATCAGTGCCGTCGATAAGTTTGTTCAGATTGGTGACGTAAGCATTGTGGTGCTTCCCGTGGTGGAAATTCAGCGTGTCTTCTGAAATATGCGGGACGAGGCCATCGCGGCCGTACGGAAGTTCTGGAAGGTCAAAAGCCATGTTTTTGTTCTCCTTGGACAAATTGTAACTGTTCTGCTGAACGCTTGCCACACATATGGGTTCCATGACTAGCACTTCCAGTGAATCTCACAGTGAAATTTTCAACCGTCTTGATGACCGCGTTCGTCATGTTGATGAAGAACGATGGCTTTCCAGCCGTTATGCCTCGCCGGAAGATCGCGAAGCGTTGGTCGTTTTGTATGCGTACTATTTTGAATTGGCGCGCGTCCGACTGATTGTTACAGATGCGTCGATGGCGGCCATAAGATTTCAATGGTGGCGCGATGCGCTAGCTGGGCTTGAGGCCGGAAAGCCAAGGCAACATGATGTTGTGCTGGCGCTGCAAGATCAGACATCAAAAGGAAAATACCGCTTCGACGCGCTACAGCGGTTAATTGATGATTTCGAGGATGCCTTTGAGGCAAAGAACAGGTTTTTAGAGCCAGAAGCAAAACTCGCGGCCATTGCTGCTAAAGTTTTGGTTGAGGCCCATAGCTGGGGTGAAGCCATCAACAAAGTGGCGCCGCACTGGGCAGCCCTCCGTAGGGATGAGGTTAGTGATTTTGGACCGATCGTTGAGAAAGCCCCAAATGCGCTTCGGCCTGCGGTCGCGCATTTTCGGCTGCGGAAGGCTTGGAGCGCCGGCAAAAAACTGACCCCTCTGTCGCGAAGATTGTCAGTTTTGCGAGCTATTAACTCTGGGCGTGTTTAATCCGTGAGAGAAATTGAATCGTGATAAATTAGTGAACAGTGTTCACTTTTACGACTTGGCAGTCTATTTGCTTCTATAGAACCAGGTGGAACGAATAGGATAATCGATGCGACACCGCTCTTTGATGGCTGCTATGGCTGCTTTTGCTTTATCTGGAACTGCTAGTGCTGAGACGTTGGCGGATGCGATTCAGACAGCTTACTTGAACAATCCGCAACTTGAGGCGCAGCGAAAACAGACCGCAAACGCCGAAGAGCAGCTTGCGCAAGCCAAGTCTCAAAGAAAGCCGCAAATTTCGGCGAATGCCAGCTACGGGTACGAGTCTGTCGAAAGCACGCGCCCATTCTCTACTAATCTTGGCGATAGGCCGGTTTCGACAGCCCAGCTGCAGGCAAGCTTACCTTTATACACGGGCGGGCGAATAAAGGCGGGTATAAATCAAGCGCGCGCAGGCATCGGTATCGCCAATGCGCAACTTGAAGGGGCGAGCCAAGACCTGATCCTTCAGGTCATCACAGCTTATGTTGACGTCCTGCGTGACCGCGAGACAGTTAGCATCCGTGAAAATAGTGTTGAATTATTGCGAGAACAGGTGCGCGCATCCCGTGACCGGTTTGAAGTCGGTGAAGTTACCAGAACGGACGTTGCCCAATCTGAGGCACGCTTAGAGGGAGCTCGGGCCGGTTTGGCGGGGGCTGAAGCTCAACTTGAGGGCACTTTGGCACTATATTTCTTTCTTGTAGGGGCAGATGCAGGTGACCTTGTAGCGGCGCCAATTGCGCCGCTTTTGCCGCCTACAATTGAAGAGGCGATGGAAATCGCATTCGAACGGAGCCCTGATATCCAAGCTTCTGTCTTCAATGAACGCGCCGCAGCTGAGGGCGTCAAAGTCGCCTATGGCGCGCTAAAACCAAGCATCTCACTGGTGACGTCTGCGACGCAGCAGGAAACATATGAAAATGGTTTCCGTGATACAAATATTTCCGCCACAGCGCAGGCCTCAATCCCTCTTTTCCAGGGCGGGCTAGTGCGCAGCCAAGTGCGCTCTGCCAAGCTTCAAAGAGATCAGGCACGCCTGAGAACGGACAATGTTGAGCGTCAAATTCGGGCTCAAGTCGCACAAGCTTGGTATGGTCATGTTGCTTCTCTGAAGTCCATTGAGGCATCTGAGCGGCAAGTTGAGGCGGCTGAAATCGCATATGAGGGTGCCAAAGAAGAGTTGGCTGTTGGGGTGCGAACAACGCTGGATGTGCTTGATCAAGAACAGCAGCTCCTCGACGCGCGCTTAACCCTCATCCGGTCTGAACGTGATGCATACGTGGCTGTGCATCAGTTATTGCGTTCAATGGGCTCTCTAAACCTCCAACGACTTAACCTTTCGGTACAAGTATATGATCCCGGCGAGTATGGTGATAAAGTGAAACGTAATTGGTTGTTAACCGACACCGAATAGCTCGTTAACCACTGAACATTTTGTTATCTGGGAAAAGGCTAATGGCGGAGCAGGCTCAAAAAGAACCAACGATGGAAGAAATTTTGTCTTCTATTCGGAAAATTATTGCTGACGAAGATCAGCCGGTAGCTGAAGCGGTTAAAGCAGATCCCGAGCCAAGCTTCGCTGTCAACGATAGCGATGATGACGTATTCGGCGATCTTGATCTGACGGCTGAAGAGGACTTCGTCGATACAGTTCCTGAAACAACCGATGACGTTCTTGCCGCGATCAATGATTCGATGACCGAAGCTTCGGAAGTTTTGGAAGCGGAAGAAGAATTCGTTTCCGAAGAGGTAGATTTCTCTGACGACGTCGCCGATCTTGATGAAATGTTGGACCTCGACCAGTTCGATGACTCGCCAACATTCGAGACTGAGACGTTTGTCGAAGAAACTGTATTGGATTTTGACGAACCGGCTTTCGAAGAGCCAAAGCCTGAGCCTGCTGCATTTACAGCAGAGCCAGAGTTTGAACCTGAAACAATTGAACCAGACCCAACGCCGGAGCCTGTTATGAGCCACGCTGCCCCTATTGCTGACATTGCAACTGCTGATGCTGCTGCAGGTTCACTCGGAAAACTCCTCTCGAAAGTCGAGTTTGGTGACGATGCTGGTGGGAATAATACGATTGATGGTGTTGTGAAGGCGCTGCTTCGTCCGATGCTGAAAGAATGGTTGGATGATAACCTTCCAGCGATTGTGGAAAAGCATGTTGAGGATGAAGTACAGCGAATTGCCCGCATGGCACGCTAGACCTGAGCACTTTACTTGTTAAAGACACGGGGCGCGCCATCCACGGCGCGCCCTTTTTATTTGTACCAGACTGACCGGATTGACCCATGATCGACCAGCGTTTTAACCCGAAAGATCACGAACAGCGCATATATCAACGCTGGGAAGAGGCCGGATGCTTCAAACCATCTGGCGATACGAGCGCGCAGGCCTATTCGGTCATGATCCCGCCGCCCAACGTCACGGGCAGTTTGCATATGGGGCACGCCCTAAACCACACGGTTCAAGATATTCTGTGCCGGTTTGAGCGGATGCGCGGAAAGAATGTTTTGTGGCAGCCCGGAATGGATCATGCCGGGATTGCCACACAGATGGTTGTCGAGCGCAAGTTGGCCGCGGAGGGCAATCAGAGTCGCCGCGACATGGGGCGCGATGCGTTCATCAACAAAGTTTGGGAATGGAAAGAAGAATCAGGCGGGCAAATCCTTGAGCAGGATAAGCGCCTAGGTTCCAGCATGGATTGGTCGCGGACAAAGTTCACGCTGGATGACGATATGTCAGAGGCAGTGACGAAGGTTTTTGTCGACCTCTACAATTATGGTTTGATTTACCGCGATAAGCGTTTGGTGAATTGGGACCCGCATTTCGAAACTGCGATTTCAGATCTTGAAGTTGAGACAAAGGAAGTTGACGGGCATTACTGGCATCTGCGCTATCCGTTGGCGGACGGGGTGACGTATGAGCATCCGGCTTTTGACGAAGAGGGCGAACCGGCGGGGATAGAAACGCGCAACTATCTGGTTGTTGCAACTTCTCGTCCTGAAACGATGTTAGGTGATACATGCGTTGCGGTTCACCCGGATGATGAGCGTTATAGGGGCCTTGTTGGCAAGTTTGTAGACTTGCCGATCGTTGGACGCCGCGTGCCGATTGTGGCGGATGAGTATGCCGATCCTGAAAAAGGATCAGGCGCTGTGAAAATTACACCCGCGCATGATTTCAATGACTTTGAAGTTGGAAAACGTGCCGGGGCAGATGTCCTGAATATTCTAACTAGCAAAGCCGCGATTGTGGGCGGCGATGAAGCTGAAGCGGCTGGCATTCCAGAACAATATATCGGTCTGGATCGCTTCGAAGCGCGCAAGGCGATTGTTACCGCGTTCGATGAGCTTGGCTTCCTGCAAGAGATTGAGAAGCTGAAGATTGAGCAGCCGGTTGGCGATCGCTCTGGCTCAGTGGTTGAGCCGTGGCTTACGGATCAATGGTATGTCGACGCGGCAACTCTCGCCCAGCCTTCGCTTGAAGCGGTGCAGCAGGGCAAGACGAAGTTCGTTCCGGAGAATTGGGACAAGACATATTACAACTGGATGAATGACATTCAGCCGTGGTGTGTATCTCGGCAATTGTGGTGGGGGCACCGCATTCCGGTTTGGTTTGGACCTAGTTTCGAAACGTTTGAAGCATTTGAAAACTCAAAGCGTGAAGATGAAAGCTTTGATCTCGGTGTTACCGTCAATGCGAATATTTCCAACACGAGTGGTGTGAAGTACTTTGTCGCGGCGACATCTGAAGAAGCGCTTGCGCAGGCGAGGAGCTATTATGGTGACGGCGTATCAGTCGCTCTGTCAGAGAATGACGATCCGGCTATACGCTTTGCGTTCAACCTGAAAGCGGGAACTCGCAGCGTTAAGTTGCTACAAGACGCCGACGTCCTCGACACGTGGTTCTCATCCGCGCTTTGGCCGTTCAGTACGCAAGGCTGGCCAAATGAAACGGATAACCTGAAAGCTTTCTACCCTAGCGCAGTGCTGGTCACGGCGTTTGATATTATCTTCTTCTGGGTCGCCCGAATGATGATGATGGGGATCAAGTTCATGGATGGCGAAGTGCCGTTCAAGGACGTCTATATCCACGCGATCGTTCGTGATGAGAACGGTAAGAAAATGTCAAAGTCCGAAGGGAACGTCATCGACCCGGTAGACCTGATTGACGGTATTGATGCTGACGCGCTGGTCGCGAAACGCACAACAGGCCTGCGCCAACCTGAAAAGGCACCGCAGGTTGAGAAGGAAACACGTAAGAAATATCCAAAAGGCTTTGAAGCTTACGGCGCTGATGCTCTCCGCTTTACGCTGGCGGCGATGGCGACCAAGGGGCGGGATATTAATCTGGCGGTAGACCGTGTTGCGGGATACCGAAACTTCGGAACGAAACTGTGGAACGCAACCCGATTCGCGCAAATGAACGAGGCGACTTTCGGTCAATCTCTAAATCCGCAAGACCTTGAATTATCAGTCAATAAATGGATTGTGAGCGAGCTGTACAAAAGTACGACAGCGATTGTTGATGCATTGGAAGAGTATCGTTTCAATGACGCCGCCGCCGCGATTTATAAGTTCACTTGGGATATCTTGTGCGATTGGTATTTGGAGCTATCGAAACCTGTTTTGATGGGCGATGATGAAGCGGCGAAAGCAGAAACGCGCCTGACACTTGGTTGGGTTCTGGAGCAGACTTGTGCGGCGCTTCACCCATTCTCACCCTTCATTACAGAGACGCTTTGGGAGCAGACCGGAGAGCGTACCGACTTCCTGATGCAGCAAACTTGGCCGGGTCTTGATGGTGGTTGGGGCGATGAAGCGGCTGCGGATGAAATGAACTGGGTTTTGCGGACAATTTCAGAGATACGATCCGTACGCTCTAACGTTAACGTGCCCGCCAGCGCCAAGGTTCCAGTTAGCTTGCTAGATGCGAATGATGAGACCGCAAAACGTGTTGAAGCGCACCGTGATGTCATTTGCCGTATGGCGAGGCTGGATAGGTTGGCATTGGCCAAGGCCGCACCAGATGGCGCTGTTAAGACAGTCGTAGATGAAGCAACGCTTGTGCTGGAAGTCGCTGAATTTATCGACACGTCCGCCGAAGTTGAGCGCCTGAGCAAGACCTTGGATAAGCTGAACAAAGAAATTGGCGGTTTGTCAGGGCGTCTTGGCAATGAAGCTTTCGTGGCTAAAGCCCCGCCTGAAGTGGTGGCAGAGCAACGCATACGTCTTGCCGAATTGCAGGGAACGCGCGACAAGTTAAGCGCAGCGCGGGAGCAACTCTCCTCGTAAATTAGGAGTGAGATATGATCAGAGTCATTTGTATTGGAACCTTGCTGGCGCTTGCCGCATGTGGGCGACCGCAAAATGCTGGTTCTGTTGAAGCCACTACAGAGGTAGAGCGCCCGGAATGGCGGTTAGTCATTCATGGCGGTGCCGGTGTGATCCTGCGCGAGAATCTGAACGCGGAACAAGAGGCGGCCTATGTAGAGGCGCTTGAAACCGCATTAGATGCTGGCGCTGATATTTTGCGCAATGGGGGCAGCGCTGTCGATGCTGTTCAAGCTGCGGTTATTCCAATGGAGAATGATCCACTCTTCAATGCCGGGGTCGGCGCTGTTTATACGGCTGCCTATGAGCATGAGTTAGATGCCTCAATCATGGATGGACGTGATCGCAATGCTGGATCCGTTGCCGGCGTAAAGCGCGTGAAGAACCCGGTGCTCGCTGCGCGGGCCGTGATGGATCAATCTGAGCATGTCATGTTTGCTGGGCAGGGCGCAGATGATTTTGCCCAAGCCGCCGGATTGGAGATGGTCGATAATAGCCATTTCAACACAGAACGCCGATTGAGATCACTCGAGAGCGTGCTGGAGCGGCAGAAGCAAAGAACCAGCGCGGAAAAAGCCGGAACGGTTGGCGCAATTGCGATTGATGTAAATGGCAATGTCGCGGCGACGACCACAACGGGCGGCATGACGGCGAAGGCGCAAGGACGGATTGGCGATGCGCCGCTAATCGGGGCCGCAACCTATGCCCAGAACGGTGTCTGCGCCGTTTCAGCGACCGGGCATGGTGAATACTTTATCCGTGTTGGCGTGGCGAAGACGATTTGTGCGCGTGCAGAACTTGCCGGTGATGCGATTGGGGATGCGGCGCAAGAGGCGCTGGATCAAGTTGCGGCGCTTGGCGGTGATGGCGGTGTTATCGTGATGGATGGCAATGGCCATTATGAGTATGTTTTCAACTCTCCGGGCATGTATCGCGGCATGATTGACCCAGAACGCCGCGAAACAGCGATATTTGAGGCAGAATAACCCCTATTGGAGTGGTGACAGGGCGAAACGAAACGTCTAATCCTCAACCCGCATAGAGGATACTCACCATGACCAAGACTTGGGACAAATCACGCCTACCTTCACGCCATGTCACCGAAGGGCCAGCGCGGGCGCCGCACCGTAGCTATTATTACGCAATGGGGCTTTCCACGGCAGACATTAAGAAGCCATTTGTTGGTGTTGCGTCCTGTTGGAATGAAGCTGCCCCCTGCAACACGGCATTGATGCGTCAGGCGCACGCCGTTTCAGATGGTGTCAAAGCTGCGCATGGGACGCCAAGAGAGTTTTGTACCATCACTGTTACCGATGGTATCGCGATGGGTCATGAGGGCATGCGCTCGTCTCTCGTCTCACGCGACTGGATCGCAGACACAGTTGAACTCACCATTCGCGGACATTCTTATGACGCGCTTGTTGGGGTTGCCGGTTGTGACAAGTCATTGCCGGGGATGATGATGGCGATGCTGCGCCTGAATGTGCCCAGCGTCTTCCTTTATGGTGGCTCCATCATGCCGGGTAAGTTTGAAGGCAAAGACGTCACCGTACTGGATGTGTTTGAAGCGGTTGGCGCAAACGCGGCTGGATCGAACGAAATGAGCGATGAGAAACTCGCTGTTCTGGAAAAGCTTGCCTGTCCGGGAGATGGTGCGTGTGGTGGACAGTTTACGGCCAATACAATGGCTTGTGTGTCTGAAGCTATTGGTCTGGCGCTGCCATTATCGTCGGCGCTTCCGGCCCCTTATCTAAACCGCGACGAGTATGCAGTTGCTTCGGGTGAAGCGGTTATGCGCCTGATCGAAACCAATCTGCGGCCGCGTGACATCTGTACGCGTGAGGCGTTTGAGAATGCAGCGATCGTCGTAGCCGCAACGGGTGGATCAACGAATGCAGGCCTTCACCTGCCAGCGATGGCCAACGAGTGCGGTGTTCAGTTTGATCTTAAAGACGTCGCAGAGATTTTTGCTAAGACGCCTTATATCGCCGATCTAAAACCGGGCGGAAACTATGTCGCGAAGGATTTCGGTGAAGCGGGCGGCATGCCGATGCTGATGAAGACGCTTCTCGGCGAAGGGCTGCTGCATGGCGAATGCATGACCGTCACCGGTAAAACACTGGGTGAGAACCTTGAAGAAGTGACATGGAACCCGGATCAGAAAGTTATCTATCCTGCGTCTGCACCCATCACAAAGAATGGCGGCGTTGTTGGTCTTTGGGGATCACTTGCCCCGGATGGCGCAATTGTAAAAGTCGCCGGACTGGAGAAGCTTCGGTTCGTTGGTAAGGCGCGCGTGTTTGATGGCGAGGAAGCTTGCTTCAAGGCCGTCGAGAACCGTGATTACAAAGAAGGCGATGTTCTGGTCATTCGTTATGAGGGACCAAAAGGTGGGCCCGGCATGCGCGAAATGCTGTCGACGACGGCAGCAATCTACGGCCAAGGGATGGGCGACAAAGTTGCGCTGATCACGGATGGTCGTTTCTCTGGTGCGACGCGCGGGTTCTGTATCGGGCACGTTGGCCCAGAAGCCCAAGACGGTGGCCCGATTGGCCTTCTGGAAGATGGTGACGTGATCATTATCGACGCTGATAAAGGCACAATCGATGTGCGTCTAACGCCTGCGGAACTGGAAGATCGAAAGCGTAAATGGCAGCCGCGCGTAACAGCTTACGGAAGCGGTACTTTGTCAAAGTTCGCAAAGCTTGTTGGGCCTGCACACCTTGGCGCAACTACGCATGAGGGTTTTGCTGGTGAGCGCCATGTTTATGCGGATATTTAATTTGAGCGTAGCGACATAAACCGCGACTGATATTTGCCCTCGACATGGCGGGCGAGTGTCAGCATGTGGGCAGTCTTGTTCAGGAAACTTTCAGACAATTTGTGAGAAACCGAAAGCATGAAAAAGATCGTTACTGCCTTTAGTGCTATTGCCGCCCTTATCGTAACAGCGACACCGGTCGCGAACGCTTTGACGTCTTCTCAAGTCAAAGAGTGCAAAGCGATGGGCGCCGACCTACAGGCGCGCCAAGTGAAAGCAAAAAAGCTAGCGGATGAGCGTCTTGTGCTTCTCGATGAATTGGAAGTTTCTGGTGATACTTGGGAGAACGCTGAAACGATGCGGAACTTTGGAGCTAGCGAAGCCGCCGAGGCAGATCGTTCTAAAGCCGAGTACAACATTCTAAAGTCCAACCTTTTGACAAAAGAATTTGCACTTCAAGATCTAGTTGGATCGCTGAATGGTGAAGTATCTTCGTACAACCGCAAGTGCGTCAAAAAATAGTGTTAGTCGGTCAGTGTCGCGATGACCGGCACATGATCGGACGGTTTTTCCATTTCACGCGCTTTTCGGTAGATTTCGATACCAATTAAACGATCTGCAGCTTGCGCGCTAAGCAAGTGGTGATCGATACGAATGCCGTGATCTTTTGGGAACGCGCCGCCCTGATAATCCCAAAACGTATATTGGTGAGCGCGATTATCGGACGCTTCAAATGCTTCGGTTAGGCCGAGGTTTTTCAGGCGTCGAAATGCGGCGCGGCCTTGCGGTAGGGTAAGGGCGTCGCCTTCCCATCTTGTTGGTTCCCAACAGTCTTCATCGCGCGGAATGATGTTGTAATCGCCGCATAGAACGAAGCTTTCTTCGTTTGCGAGTTGGGCTTCGGCATGAGCGAGTAGCCGCGCCATCCACCCGAGTTTATAGTCGTACTTGGGGCCGGGCGCAGGATTGCCGTTTGGAAGATATAGGCCGCCAACCCGGACTGGTGTATCCGTCATGATTAAGGCTTCGATATATCGCGCCTGTTCATCAAAATCGTCGCCCGGAAGGCCTTTTACGACATCTTCAATCGGATGCTTTGATAGGAGTGCGACACCATTATAGCTTTTCTGGCCGTGCACAGCGCAATTATACCCGAGTTCTTCGATTTCGAGATACGGAAAAGCGTCAGTCTCACATTTGATTTCTTGCAAGCAAATGACATCACAGTCGATGGTCTTGAGGACCTCGAGCACTGTGGGCAGACGGGCTTTTACGGAGTTTACGTTCCAGGTCGCGATTTTCATAAGCTTGGAATAGCCGGGATTCTATCGCGCGTCATCCCAGATTAACCGGGAAGAAAGCGAAATCGACGTCTGTTCCCATAGTCCCAAATTCGACTATCTTCGAGTGTGCCGAGGCCGATATTGTGAATGGCGAGCAGATTGCCGTTTCTACCCCTGCGATTTGACAGGATACCAATGTGCGGCAGGCGTCCGCCAACCCGGCAAGTTATTATGTCTCCAGGCTGCCAATCCTTGGCAGGGAGCTCATGATCATGCCGCTGGAGCCAAGTTTCCATGTTCGGTACACGGCGATGATCGATGTTCCGGTCGGTGCGCGTTAAACCCCAGGTCTTTGGATAAAGCCCGAAATTGGTCTTCATATCTAAGTGGATGTTTTCCTGAAAATCGAACTCAAAGCTGTCGCGATAAGCTCTGATGACAACGTCGATACAAACGCCGCGCTCGCGTGAGACATCACCGCCGGGATAGTCGAGTTTGACATAGGCGGGGTCGTACATAGTCGTTACGCCGACTTGCGCTCGGGCGCTCGTAATCAAATTTGCCGTTCGCCCAATCTCGCCAAACGAAAAGTTGGAGATCAAAGGGATCGTGAAGATACCTGAAAGGGCGTTGCGACGTGTAAGTTCCATACCATGAAACATGGCAGCGTAATTAGGCGGGAATTTGTCTAAAACCCGCGAAGTTCGGCAAATTCATTGAGTTCGGCCCGCTCGGCTCTAACGGTGTTCACTGGATGCGCCGGATCGGGAATGCCAACGGCCATTCCGCAATAGATCATTTCGGTTTCGCCCAATCCAAAATGGGCTTTCAAGCTTGGCCTCAGCATCGCCCAACATTCTTGCATACAAGTTCCCCAGCCGCGTTCTTCGGCAAGTAGCGCAAGGGTCTGCATGAACATGCCCGTATGGGCCCACTGGCCGTGCCCCATGCTTTCATCAATGACGAAGAATAGGCCGACGGGCGCATCAAAGAACGTGAAATTCTTAGCCATCCAAGCCATGCGCGCGCCAGCATCGTCACGCGCGATGCCGACCTTCTCATACATTTGATAAGCGACACGCCGGCGGCGGGTCATGTACGGCTCGCCTAAGTCTTTTGGATAGATTGGACGGTCTGTTGGTTCGCCAGCCGGATTTGCCATCAGAGTCTTGGTTGCGAGATTGACGACTTGTTGCCGTTCATCGCCCGTGACAGCGATAACGCGCCACGGCTGGACGTTGCCGCCTGACGGCGAACGCTGGGCGTCGTTTAGCCAAGTTTTTACGTCGGTTTCTGCTAGCGGTGTGTCGAGAAACGCGCGTGTTGAGATGCGCTGATTGATGGCTGTTGAAACGTCCATGTGATCCTCCAGAATTTCGGGGATTAAGCCTGACTTTCTGAGTAGGGGAAGGGGTGTCGCAAGGTGAACGAAACGCGCTTGATGTGTTTAATCGGCGGATCGGCTGCGCTAGGGTCGATTAGCCCTCTTCAAACAGCTTCATTGCCGCTGCGGACATGCTCTTCACGCCGGTTTCAATTGTTGGCTCATAGTCTGGCGCAAAGAAGGGCGAGTGCAGTGACGGTAGTCCAAGCGGACCGTCTTGGGCGCGTTGCCAGAGGTCAGGCTCGACCGCGCCGATCCAGAATATTAGGCCCGGTATTTTCTCTTCCGTTCGGCCATACTGACTAAAGTCTTCGCCGCCCATGACAGGCGTCATTTTGGCGATATTGTCTTCGCCAATAGCGGCCCCAATTGCCGCTGCTGCGGTCGCGGAAAGCTCAGGATCGTTGTAGGTGGACGGCGTATAATCCGGCTCAACAAAGATTTCGGGTTCCGGTGCGCCATAAGTATCTGCTTGCGCTTTTGCGATACGTTTGATGCCTTCGATCAGCATGGTTCGGGTGTCGTCATCATATGACCGGACAGTGAGGAGTAGTTTTGCTTCATCCGAGATGATGTTGTGCTTGGCACCAGCTTGGAATGAGCCGACTGTTACAACAGCTGCTTTCTGTGGGTCCGTGTTTCGGGAAACGAGCGTCTGAACTGCCATCACAATCGAGCTGGCCACGACGATAGGATCTTTGGTTGTGTGAGGATACGCGCCATGGCCGCCAACGCCTTTGACTGTGATATCAACACTGTCGACGTTCGCTAAAGCATACCCGGAAGAGTAAGCGACTTTGCCAGCGGGCAAAGCTGCAGAGACGTGCAGTCCTAAATTATAATCTGGAACGGGGAAGCGGCTGAAAAGTCCATCTTCGATCATAGCTTTTGCGCCATTGCCTAACTCTTCCGCTGGCTGCGCGATCATGATCAATGTGCCTGACCATTTGTCTTTGTTTTCGACGAGGTTACGTGCAGTTCCAACCCATGAGGTCATGTGGATATCGTGACCACAGGCATGCATGGCGCCATTGGTGACGCCGGTCCAAGTTTCAGCGACAACTTTCGACGCATAAGGTAAGTCGGTGCGTTCTGCGACTGGAAGTGCATCCATGTCTGCGCGGATCAATACCGTCGGACCTTCGCCATTTTTGAGGACGCCAACGACGCCATATCCGCCGACACCGTCACGAACAGTGCCATAATCGCGCTGTGACTTGGCGCGGGTCCACTCATCGCCAAGACCCGTCGTGACATCGAAGCCTAGACTTTCTAGCTCATTCGCCATGATTGCGGATGATTTGATTTCTTTAAACGAAAGCTCTGGATTCTCGTGTAGATAGAGATAGAGGTCGTTCAGGTTTGTGCCTGCAGTTGGCATATCAGCCGTAATTTCTACGGGCGCTTTGATGAGGTCTACTTTCTCAATTGCCGCGATTTCTGCCGGAGCGGTGGTTTCATTTTGTGAGCACGCGCCAAGGGCGGCGATGAGGGCGATTGAAGATATTACCGAGATCGAACGTAGCATTTGGGGACTCACTTATCAGCCGTTTAAACCAGAAAGTGCTATCCTGTCAGAATGGGAGCCTAACGCAAGAGGGGCGCCTTTAAGGCTGCGGACCTCTATCTCTATC
>JAQWGO010000074.1 GCA_029238175.1 Henriciella sp.
AAATATATAAAATATAGTGATTATAAAATATTAGATAAATCTGTATCATCAATATCCGTACTAATTGCCCCAAATATATTACTTGTTTTATAATTATTATGCTCCACCATTTTTATAGTGGTAGATTTCAAAAATTTTCAAGCAATAGTCCAAAAATTGTATTACAAATAAAGTAATATAGAAATCTATTATGAAAAGATTGCGCATCTCTTCAATGATAGAGCATCTGGAATAATCGGCGGTGATTCTTTTTCAATAGGTGATGAATATCACCCTCTGTTGGGAATGGATTTTTCTTTTGCGAGCGGACTGACAAGCCCGCAGATCAGGTTGCTCAAATCTATTTCGCTTGGGGTGCTAACGGCTTTCCTTTTCGTGCCCATCTTAACACTTACAGCCCTGTCCGTCTTATTGTTTTCGATCTTCACGATCTTGATCATATGGCGTTTGGCATTGGTTCTGGTTGGATGTGCTATGTTGTTTGCGAAGGCTCCCTCCTTGGAGAGCGAGTCTATCGATCTACCGATCTACTCTGTGCTTGTGCCTGTCTACAACGAGGCGTCTATCATGACGCAGTTGGCCAAGGCGCTGAAAAAGTTAGACTGGCCAAAAGCGCGGCTGGACATCCAGCTTTTGCTTGAAGCTGATGATCCTGAAACGCTGAAGGCCGCGAAGAAGGCGCGCTTTTCAAGACAAACCAGATTTACAATCGTGCCGCCCGGTGGGCCTCGAGCAAAGCCGAATGCGCTAAACCATGGGCTGGTGCAGGCGCATGGGAAACATATTTGCGTTTACGATGCCGAAGATCGTCCAGACCCTTCTCAATTGAAAGCCGCCTATCGGGCATTTCAGAATGGCGGCGATGATCTAGCTTGCGTCCAAGCGCCGTTGATTGGAGACAATAGTGGCAGTGCGCTGATCGCCGCTCACTGGTCTTTAGAATATGCTGTCCAGTTCGGGCTTTTAATGCCGGCATTGGCTTCAAACCGTCTGCCTCTACTTATCGGCGGCACGAGTAATCACTTTCGCAAAGATGTACTTCTAGCGGCCGGTGGGTGGGACGGATTTAACGTCACCGAAGACGCGGACTTGGGCATGCGACTGGCGCGAGCAAGAATGAAGACGCAGATGATTAAGCCGCCGACCTTTGAGGATGCGCCTGAAGATATCAGAATATGGACGCCGCAGCGCAGCCGTTGGATTAAAGGATTTATGCAAACGTGGCTTGTTCTTATGCGCCGTCCGTCTCTAACTCGGCGGCAGATGGGCGGACGAGATTTCGCCGTGATGCAATTGTCGTTGGGCGGCGCTGTGATGGCGCCACTCTTGCATTTTCCGTTCTTTTTATTTGCTGTCGCAGCAATGCTCTCACCGTCGTTTAGTCTCGGATTTATGGGAACAAGCTTGCTCGTGGCGGGGGTGGTTGTCGGCGCGCTCGGCGATATCTTTGCGCCCGGAAAATGGTCTATTTCTCGGCTCATTGCGGTGCTGACACGCCCACTCTATTGGCCGCTTCATTCAATCGCTGCATATCGCGCCTTGTGGGAGCTTGCGGTGAAACCACATTTCTGGGCAAAGACGCCTCACAAACCCCGGCGCGAGGAGCCAGAAGACCATTGCTTGATTGGATCATCAGCCTGAGCATTGCTGCAATCTTTGCGGCGCTGGGTTTCCATGCGCATTCGAAGCTGGGAACGATCCGCGAGAAAGATCAGCGGCCACATCAACTGCCATGGGGGCTGATTATGGTTGGATGCGTGTTTGCGATATTCCTAGTCGTTGTGCACCTTATGAACATTGTGGGTGTTGAGACCGGACCTGAGAATAGCCTGCTAGGCCGGTTCTAGCCTGCACGATTGTCACTTGACTCTTTGACGATGTTTTTGTTTTGTTCTCTTTTCATTTAAGGAGGATTTGAAATGACACCACAAGAAATGATGCAAATCGGAAATACTTTGGTTGAATGCTGCAACACGGGCCGTGAAGCCGAGTTGATGCAGAACCACTATTCAGCTGATGCTGTTTCAGTTGAGGCGATGGCGATGCCGGGCGGGCAGGCAGAGGTGCAGGGCTTGGAAGCAATTCAGGCAAAGGGCGAATGGTGGCTCAACGCGCATGACGTGCACAGCACATCTGCGGAAGGTCCATTCGTGCACAGTGACCGTTTTAGTGTCATCTTCGATATGGATGTGACCAATAAAGAAAGTGGTCAACGCATTCAGATGCGTGAAGTCGGGACTTATCAGGTCAAAGACGGAAAAATTGTCCGCGAAGAATTTGCTTACGCCTTGGGCGAATAGTCGCTGACCCGGCGTTACAGATAGCCATGCCTGCACCCAGCGTTTATGTTGACGCTAACGCAAACGACAAGTGCTGTTTTGAGGCAGAATGGGAGAGTAAGCATGGCTTTTGACGCCCCTGAAGAACTGGACGGTTTCCGCACCGAAGTCCGTGAATGGTTAGAGGCAAACTGCCCGCCAAGTATGCGCACACCGATGAAAGACGATGAAGTCGTCTGGGGCGGTAAGCGCGAGCAATTTAAGAACCCAGAGTCAAAAGTCTGGCTTGAGCGCATGGGCGAAAAGGGTTGGACTGCGCCTGAATGGCCAGCGGAACTTGGTGGCGGCGGTCTTTCAAAAGCCCAAGCCAAAGTCTTGCAGCAGGAAATGCGTCGGATCAAAGCGCGTCCAGCTCTGTTTTCTTTCGGTCTTTGGATGTTCGGTCCTGCACTGCTTGAGTTCGGTAATGATGAGCAGAAAGCGCGCTTCATCCCCGATATCGTCAAGGGCAAAACGCGGTGGTGCCAAGGCTATTCTGAGCCGGGTGCAGGATCTGATCTGGCCGATCTTCAGACCAAATGCGAAGACAAGGGTGACCACTGGCTGATTAATGGACAGAAAGTTTGGACGTCTTACGCCGATCAGGCCGATTGGATATTCTGCCTTGTACGTACTGATCGATCAGTGAAGCATGAGGGCATTAGCTTCCTCGTTTTTGATATGGAAAGTGAGGGTGTTGAGGCCCGGCCGATTAAACTGATTTCGGGTTCTTCACCGTTCTGCGAGACCTTCTTCACAGATGTGAAGGTTCCCAAAGATCAACTTGTCGGCAAGCTGAACGCGGGCTGGACAATCGCGAAACGCCTGCTCCAGTTTGAGCGCTCGTCTATCTCTGCTGGCGGTTTTGGTGGAACTGGCGGGTCAGGTATCTTGTCACCACAAGAATATGCAAAACATCATGTTGGTGTTGATGAAGCAGGACGCATTGCGGACGGCGATATGCGTGCCCGAATTGCAGAGCATTTGATGTACTCAAAAGCTTTCAATCTGACTGTCCAACGCACAACAGAAGAGGCGAAAGCTGGCCAAGAAGTCGGACACACAGCGTCTATTTTGAAATACGGCGCGGCAAAGCTGAATCAAGATAAGTGCGAACTGATTGTTGAGGCACTCGGAACTGACGGTCTCGGCTGGGACGGCGACGGGTTTGCTGAGGATGCCAAGAAAGCAACGCGCTCGTGGCTGCGTTCGAAAGGTAACTCGATTGAAGGCGGCACAAGCGAGATTAACCTGAATGTTATCGCCAAACGGGTTCTTGGCCTGCGGGAGCATCAATAATCAATTGGTTTCGAGACAGACTTGATGATCTATTGTGGCTTGCACTGCGACCTTTCGCAAAGAAAATTGAGCCAGAAAATTGCGAGCACCACTGGTACGTATATTGTTGTATTACCAGTACCGTGTCGCTTCAGGTGATTTGCCTCAGATGTAAAACTTGGGGGGCCATTCATGACCCCTCCGAAAAAGAATGGGAACGAGCTTACGATGAGAATTGGGACTGGGAATTTCCCGAGCGTGTCGATTTCAAGCTTGAGCAATATTCCAAATAGGAAAAATTATAATGACTTTTGTTCTTTCTGAAGACCAGCAAATGATACGTGACACAGCGATGGCGTTCGCGCGTGATGAGTTGCCTGTCACTCAGCTGCGCGATTTGCGTGATAGTGGCGCGAATGGTCATGATCCTGCGTCACGCACGAAGCTCGCGGAGCTTGGATTTTTCGGCGTTCTTGTACCTGAAGAGTATGACGGTGTCGGCATGGGTATGGTTGCCATGGGCCAGATTATGGAAGCGCAAGGGCGCACATTGGCGGCGACGCCGCTTCTTCAAACCGCAGTGCTTGGCGCAAGCGTTTTGACGATGGGCGGTTCAGAGGCTTTGAAGTCAGAATGGCTGCCAAAGATCGCCTCTGGCGAAGTATCGGTCGCTGTGGCGGTTGATGAGGGTACGCATCACGCGCCGCTCAATATCGCCACTGAGGCTGAACGAAACGGTCAGGGGTATACACTTAACGGCGCAAAACGCTTCGTCAGTGATGGCCACCACGCGGATGTCTTTATCATTGCTGCCCGGACATTCGGTGAAGCCGGCCAAGCGCATGGCATAAGCTTGTTCTTGGTACCTAATGATGCAAACGGCCTAACCGTTCAGGCCTTGAATACGGTCGACTCTCACGGTGCTGCTCACTTGCATCTGGAAGATGTGGCCGTAGCTGAAGATCGCGTCATTGGCGCCGTCGATGCGGGCTGGGAAGTACTTGAACCTGCGCTCGATCGCGGCCGGATTGCACTTGCAGCAGAGGCTCTTGGGTCCTCGCAAGCGATGTTCGATATGACGCTTGAATATATGCAAACACGCAAACAGTTCGGTCAATTAATCGGGTCGTTTCAAGCGATGCAGCACCGCGCTGCAAAGATGTTCACTGAGCTTGAAATGACGCGGTCTTGTGTAGCTGCGGCGCTTTCAGGCGTTGATGAGCAGCGTAATGATATTGCTGAGCTCGCGAGCCTAACCAAAGCGAAGGCCGCGGAGCTGGTACACTTGGTTTCAAACGAAACGGTGCAGTTCCATGGCGGCATCGGCATGACCGATGCGCACGATAGCGGCCTCTATATGAAACGCGCTCGTGTGCAGGAAGCATTGCTTGGCGGAACGACGTACCATCGTGACCGCTACGCCAAACTTAATGGGTTTTGATCAGCGCTGATAATTGACGCTTTGAAGCGAAACTTTAGGGTCCCTCAATTGATTTGAGGGGCCCTTTTTCATGGCGCGATTTATTCCATTTTTGATTGTGATCGCATTAGCGGCGTTTTGCTGGTTTGGGTTTCAGACCCGTATGTGGCTTGCGATACCGGGTGTTGCTTTCGGGGCCCTGGCATTGATGGGGCTGTATGACCTGTTTCAAAAGAAGCATACGTTGTGGCGGAATTTTCCGATTATTGGCCGAATTCGCTGGGTGATGGAGGAGCTGCGTCCGTTCTTTCGCGCTTATATGGTCGAAAGCGAAACGGAGGGACGCCCATTCAACCATGAGCAACGTGCGATGGTCTATCGCCGGGCTAAGAACGTGTCTTCGGTGGAGCCGTTTGGCAGCCATCTTGATATTGATAAGCCCCCTTATGAGTGGCTGGCCCACTCTATCGCAGCGGATCATCCAAAAGAAACGGACCCCCGCATTTTGATCGGCGCGCCGGGAACTGCGCAACCTTATTCCGCCAGCGTTTTTAACATCTCTGCGATGAGTTTTGGATCGCTGGGCGCCAAAGCAATCGAGTCACTCAATCGCGGCGCTGCGAAGGGTGGTTTCTTCCATGATACCGGGGAAGGCGGCGTATCACGATACCATAAGGTGGGCGGCGGTGATTTGGTTTGGGAACTGGGCTCAGGCTATTTTGGATGCCGCGCCGAGGATGGTGGTTTTGACCCGGTTCAGTTCGCAGAAACCGCAAAGCTCGACCAAGTCAAAATGATCGAAATTAAGCTAAGCCAAGGCGCGAAACCCGGGCATGGCGGCGTGCTGCCGGGTGCGAAAGTCACGCCCGAGATCGCAGAAGCACGGGGAATCCCTGTCGGGCAGACATGCTATTCACCGCCGCACCACAAGGCATTTGATAGCCCAAAGGGCCTGCTCAATTTTATCGATCAATTACGTGAGCTATCGGGCGGAAAGCCGGTTGGCTTCAAGCTTTGTATAGGCAATCGGTGGGAATTCCTTGCGATCTGTAAGGCTATGCTGGAAACGGGACAGCGCGCCGACTTTATTGTCATTGACGGCGCTGAAGGTGGCACGGGGGCTGCGCCGGCTGAATTTCTTGATCATGTCGGGGCACCGCTACGCGCCGGGCTGGTATTTGCGCGCAATGCTTTGGTTGGCTGCGGTTTGAAAGATGACATCAAACTAGGCGTAAGCGGGAAACAGATTTCGGCGTTCAATATGGCCGCTTCGATGGCGCTGGGGGCGGATTGGATCAATACGGCGCGCGGCTTCATGTTCTCGCTAGGATGCATTCAATCGTTGAGCTGCCATAAGAATACCTGTCCGACGGGCATTGCGACATCCGACGAAAGCCTTCAGCGGGGCCTTGTGCCAATGGACAAGGCTGAGCGCGTTTTTCACTTCCATAAGAATACGGTTGCGGCCCTCATGGAGGTTATCGGCGCGGCTGGGTGTCAGCATCCATCAGAGCTAACGCCGCGTCATATCATGCATCGGGTGACTGAAGACATCGCACGTCCGGGACACCGCGCGTATGATCTTTTGGATTCTGGCGCATTGCTGGATCACCCAGAGCAAACATCACTAGCGACCGAATGGGCATTGGCGCAGGCGGATAGTTTCAAGCCAGCTTAAAGCGTTGGAGATTGCGCGGGAATGTCTTCGTAGGGATCAGTTAAACCCGCATCTTCGCGTCGCCGAACCATGTCTGAAACGATGATTGCACCGATCATTTTGCCGATCATAAACACGATCCAGTTCGCAACCGTAAGCGTGTTCCCTGCTTCAATGCCGAAAGCCATTTGTTTAGCCAAGTCAGCGCCGTAGAGGAAAATGGTCGTATCAATTGGCGTTGCAACTGCGCTGGACCATAAGATCCGTTTAGACAGTTTCATTTTGGTGAACGTGAAAAGTAGCCAATCAAAGAATTCGGAAACGAAAAAGGCCAAGCCTGATGCAATGACGATAACAATCCACGCATAGTACATTGACCAACACAGGGCCATTGCCATCGCGAGCAAGACCCATTGGTTCATCTCACGTTGCACGAAGTCTCGGATAACGAAAACAAGGCCCGTAACCAAGGTTAGTGGATGGAGTAAAAGGCCACTCGGATGTGGTGTATCTTCTGGAAAGATGAGTGAGAAAACAGACCCTGTGTCAGCAATCCAAGGCCCTAAAAACTGAATGTTTGGTACCACACCGAACGACCAGTTTAGGAACGGAATCATCATAACATATATGATGGCCCAGATGCGCCCACCCAGCTTCCACAGTATACCAACTGAAGCCGCTAGACCCAATATTACGGGGATAAGAAAGTCCGGTCGGCTATTGGTCAGAATGGCGACGAATGCGTTGTAAAAGTCTATGAACATTTGAGCCTTGGGCGTTTTAGAAAAATAATTGGGGCTGACCTATGAGATTATTCATTGAGTATATGGTTTGAGCCATTTTCAGATGGTTTTCAAGAGCTGATTTGGCGGGCCATAATTGAACCGCCATTCGCACTCTTTCAGGAACAGATC
>JAQWGO010000088.1 GCA_029238175.1 Henriciella sp.
TTTTTGATAAAGACGGAAATACGGTCTATTCTGCTGATGTCGTCGTAACCACGAACACAGCCAACCTCGTGACCGTCAATCGCGCTGGCAACGACTATTCTTATGACTGCGCGCCAGCGTGCCGGGCGGGCCTATCTGTCGGTGATGATGCTGGTCATTTCGATCAAGTTTATAATCAGCTTACCCAGCAACAAGAATTGTCTGAATAGACGCTATAATCTAACCGCACAAAAAAGGCCGGGCGCTTAACTGCCCGGCCTTTTTTGTATGTGAGTTTTAGAAAACTATCGAGACGATGCAGCGCCAGCTTCGCTTTCAGCCATAGCGCGTGACAGCTCTTCAATCCCGCGTGTCGTCGCTTCGTCAACACTAACAGAGTAGACCGCCGTACCATCCGCGCCTAAGGCACCAACGGGTTGTTGATCCAGCTGCCACTCAAAAGCACCTGCATCGCGCACAGTAACTGTCCAACCAGATTGCATTCGGGGGTAGTAAACTTCACCCGCTGACATTGTACGACTACGAAAGATCGTCCCGTCGGAGCCGCGAACTTCAATCCAACCCGCGCGATTAGCAACAATCGCCAGTTCGACTTTCCGGTCAGTGCCAACTGTTCGGACCATTTGCTGTCGGTTTGCCTGCGGCGCAAGGCGAGCTGATATCGCCAAATCGCCAGAATCTGTCGCAACATTAGGGCGCATGGCCCAAGTCGCAATCATAGCAGCAGCTATAACTACCGCAGCAATCGCGCTGCCGACTAACAATTTCTTTCGCGTAAAGCTGTTCGCCTTGAGCACCTCTTCCGGCATGGCACTGGCATTGAGCTGGCTGCGCGCGCCAGCAAACCCTTCGACGATCTCATCTTCAGGCAATTCGAGAAATCTCGCATAGGTACGCGCCTGCATCCGAAGAATGGTTGGCGAGATCGCGTCCGTGCTCATCGCCTCAAGTGCCGCGAGTGTGTCTTGTGACTGGCGTGTGAACGTCGCGACATCTCTAAGCTCAAGCTCGCGAGCCTCACGCGCCTCACGCAAGCGCGCACCAGAGGTAGGCGTTTTCTCAGCTAGATCTGTTTCAGTTTTCGGATCCATACTGGAAACTATCCTTATTTGCTCACTTTGTCGCCTCGCGGCGCGCTAAGCATCGTCGAGTATGATACCTTGTAACCGCACAAGTTCTAAGACACCGTTACGCAATGCAGGTTCTCGCTGCTGCAAGAGTGATGCAAAAGCAGGGCCGAATTTGGATAGATCTAGGCTACGCAGCATGCGTTTGACCGGCCCTATGCCGCCCGCGGGCATCGAAAGGCTATGATACCCTAGCCCGATCAAGCAAAGCGCTTCTAATGGACGCCCTGCCCCCTCCCCACAGATTGAAACCGGAATATCAAAGCGCGCGCAGGTTTCGCGGACCTGTTTAAGGAACCGCATGACAGGACGACTAACAAACGGATACCTGTCTGACACGAGCGGCGTCATGCGGTCAGCGGCATGAAAGAATTGCAGCATATCGTTCGTTCCGATTGAAACAAAGTCCACTTCTTCGGCGATATCCTCTAGCGCATAAGCAAAGGCTGGGGTTTCGAGCATTGCGCCGACACTCAGCTCGCTAGGACCTGTAAATCCACGCGACCTGCTCCGCTCAAGTTCTGATATAAGCAGAGCTTTAGCTTCCCGAAACTCGTGCGCACTCGTCACCATTGGGAACATAACCGAAAGCGGGCGATCAGCGGCAGCGCGAACCAGCGCTCTTAACTGCCGCCGAAACAGACCGGGACGATCAAGCGCAAACCGGATAGAGCGCCACCCCAAGGCCGGGTTCTCTTCGCGAGCATCATTCAAGTTTGGGAGCAGCTTATCGCCCCCAAGGTCCAAAGTGCGGAAGTAAACGGGCCGGCCATCTGCGCCGTCAAGAACGTGCTGATAGAGCTCAATCTGATCCTTCACCTTCGGAAGTCGATCAGACATCAAGAATTGGAACTCTGTTCTAAACAGGCCGATCCCTTCAGCGCCCGTGCTATTTAGGTGGTCTAGATCGAGGCCCAACCCAGCATTCAACATCAACCGGATGGGCGTGCCGTCTTTTGACTCTGTTGGTTCACTACGGAGTGCCTGGAACACCGCTTGGCGTTCGCCCAAAAGCGTCCGCCGGGTTTCATAAGCCCTCAGCAAAGCGTCATCTGGGCGCAGGTGCACATTACCCTCTTCGCCATCCACAATGACAGTGTCGCCGTTTGAAACGTGCGTAAGCAGGCCATCGATCCCGCCAATAGTCGGGATGCCCATACCGCGCGCAACAATTGCAGCGTGACTGGACGTTGCCACTTCTTCAAGGATGATTGCGGCCAAACCGGCTTTGCCATAATCAAGCAGCTCAGCTGGACCTAGACGTCTGGCAACCAGAACTTCTGGTTCGTCAGACCCAGATTCGCCGTTCGTAGCGATTTCATCTGACCCTGCCAGTACCCTCAGAAGACGATTATCCAAATCTTCAAGATCATGCAGGCGCTCGCGTAGATAAGGATCTTTGACTTTTTCAAAGCGCGCGCGGTGCTCCCGGCGCAGACGGTCGATCGACGCCTCCGCAGACAGGCCGCCGCGCACACCTTCTCTAAGCTTTTCAGCCCAACTTGGATCGGACGCGAGAAGCTTATACGCCTCAATCACTTCACGCGGCTCGCCCCAAAGACCACCAATCTCAGCCGCCAAGAGACGATCAATGGACAGGTGAAGTTCTTCAAAGGCCGATTCTAATCGATGCTCTTCCACTTGGGCATCTTCAGCAAAGAACTTAGCGGCAGGAATGACCGGGTCGTGCAAGCGCACGCGCCCCATGCCCAACCCGGCGCAAAGAATACGGCCTTCCAAATTGACTGGGCGACCGGCGCGCGCGTTACCAGTCTGTTCAGGGCCGCCACCTCCGGCGGGTACAATCTCTGCCAGCACCATAGCGATCGTCTGAAGGCTATCAATTTCATCGTCTTGATAAAGGCGCTCTGTCTGGTTCTGAACCGTCAGGACGCCAATGACTTTACCGCCTTTCAAGACCGGCACACCAAGGAAGGCGTGATAGGGGTCTTCGCCTGTTTCTGGGCGGTAGGAGAAATCAGGGTGACGCGGTGCGTCCTGAATGAATAGAGGCTCCGCTGTCATGGCAATTCGCCCAACCAGCCCCTCTTCCAATGTCAGAAATGTTCTGTGAACGGCATCCTCGCGAAGACCTTCAGTCGCGATAAGTTCAAGCCGATCATCAGTCGTCCGCCGATAAATCGAGCAAACATCCGCGATCATCGTGTCCGCGATCAGACGCACAACTTGCTTCAACCGGGCCTGTGTATCCATTTCAGCAGCCATGACCGCCCGAAGGCGGTTCATTAGGAGCCGAGGAATGGAGAAGCTATTAGGCATGTATCAGCCTAAATGGGGGCACCCGTCACGTGGCGTCAAGGTCAAACGCAGTATGAAGTGCCCGAACTGCCAATTCTGTATAATCTGCATCAATAAGCACGGAGATTTTGATCTCAGACGTTGAGATGACATCGATGTTGATATTCTTGTTCGAAAGCGCGCCGAACATAGTTTCAGCAACACCGGTGTGAGATTTCATCCCAACACCAACAACAGACACTTTCGCAACATCGCGTTGCACGCCCATTGAGTCGAATAATACTTCACTGCGATTGTCTTCAAGCACGCGCTCCGCTTTCTCGCTATCGCCGCTTGTGCAGGTAAACACCATGTTGGCGCGGCCTTCGCCGCGCGCATTGGCTTGAACGATCATGTCCACATTGACCCCAGCGGACGCCAACAAGGTGAAGAGGCGCGCTGACGTGCCGGGTTTATCTTCCATGCCGTAAAGCGTGATCTTTGCTTCATCGCGCGAATACGTAACGCCGTTGACTACCTGCTTTTCCACGATTTCATCCTCATTACATATCCAGGTACCCGGATTATAATCATCCGGCCCGGCAAAACTTGATAAGACTCGGACTGGCACCTGATGGTTCATTGCCAGCTCAACCGAGCGTGTCTGGAGCACTTTCGCCCCCAAAGATGCCATTTCCAACATCTCTTCATAGGAAACTTTTTCGAGCCGTGTAGCTTGCGGCACAATCCGAGGGTCAGTGGTGTAAACACCATCGACATCGGTGTAGATATCGCATTGAACCGCTTTCAAAGCCGCCGCAACGGCGACAGCCGTCGTATCAGAACCTCCGCGCCCCAATGTTGAGACCCGGCCTTCTTCGGTTACACCTTGGAACCCGGCAACAACGGCAACCTCGCCCGCATCAATCGCTTCGGCAAAGCCGCTATCTTCAGCAAAGCCATCTATTCGCGCCGCGCCGTGGCCTTCACGCGTATTCATTTTCATTTGCCAGCCAAGCCAGCTGCGGGCTTTTAGACCACGCTTGCGAAGGGACAGTGCCAGTAGGCCACTTGTGACCTGCTCGCCTGAAGCGACAACGACATCATATTCATCGTCGAATTCAACGCCAGTTACAGCATCGCCTGCCGCGCCTTTTGCAAGGCCAACAAGCTTGTTGGTTTCACCCGACATAGCCGAAACGATGACCGCAAGATTCTCGCCTTTGGCCGCTCTCGCAGCCACGATATCAGCAACATGCGAGATCCGATCGAGATCGGCCACAGACGTTCCGCCAAATTTCAGTACAGTGCGCGCCATTGCCGCCTCGCCAAAACTACCCATTTTGCTCATGTAAGCAGGCGTTTCCTTAAAGCGCCGTTTTAGAAACCGCAATCAGGATTGCTAAACTGATGACAGAGACGACCGCAACTGCACCAAATGCCCCCTCCCGCCCGAGCATTGATGAGGCAGAGGTGGCCAAGTTTACAGCAATGGCCGCTGAGTGGTGGGACCCGAAGGGGAAATTCCGACCGCTGCACAAGTTTAACCCGGTTCGGCTTGGCTTTATCCGGGATACTGTCGAACAGCATTTTGGACTGGACCCTAAAGCGCGCAAACCATTTGAAGGCTTACGCTTCCTCGATATCGGATGCGGTGGCGGCCTTGTCAGCGAACCTATGGCGCGGCTTGGCGCGACTGTAACCGCAGTTGATGCCAGTGAAGCGAACATCAAGACGGCCATGACCCATGCCAAAGAAAGCGGTCTCGATATCGATTTTAGCGCCGGCACAATCGAGGCCCTAATTGAAGCAGGCGAAGAGCCCTTCGACGTCGTTCTGAACTTAGAAGTTGTCGAGCATGTCGCCGACCCAGCCCAATTTCTGATTGATTGCGCCAGCCTTGTGAAGCCGGGCGGCCTGACCATGGTGGCAACTTTGAACCGCACGGCCAAGGCATGGGCATTGGCGATTGTCGGCGCTGAGTATGTCATGCGCTGGCTGCCAGTTGGAACGCATGAGTTTGAGAAATTCTTACGCCCCGAAGAAGTCGCGGCTCCGCTTCAACGCGCCGGCCTGAAAGTTGAAGCGCCTCAGGGCGTCAGCTTCAATCCTTTGAGTGATACATGGCGCTTATCAGGTGACACAAAGGTCAACTATATGACCGTCGCAACACGAGCATCTTGATGGACAAGAGCGGCGCGCTTCCCACACCCGGAGCAGTTTTGGATTACTGGATCGGTGCTGCGAGCCACGATCATTTGGCTGCGATTGAGAAGAACAAACTTTGGTTCAGGAAATCATTCGCGACCGACAAACATATCGCCGAGCAGTTTTTCCCTCTGATGTGCGCGCTTGCGAGCGGGCTAGCATATGACTGGGCGGCGCAAGGCCCTAGGCAACGTTTGGCCGCGATCATTGCGCTCGACCAATTCAGCCGCAATGTTTTCCGGGGCCACGCCACGTCCTTTGCGCATGACAAGCTTGCGCTTGGCCTAACCAAAGAGGCATTGATGCTTGGCATTGACGCTGAATTGACCGAAATTGAGCGGATCTTTCTCTACATTCCACTCGAGCATTCGGAGAGAATGACTGATCAGACCCTGTCGGTTGAACTCTACAGCAAGCTCGCAGCGAGCGCGCGGCCAGTCTTCAAAAAGCTCTGTGACAGTACATTGGATTATGCCCACAAACACCGGGACGTCATTCAACAGTTCGGTCGGTTCCCGCACAGGAACGAGCTTCTCAAGCGCAGCAATACGCTGGAGGAAGCTGAGTATCTTGCTAAGCCGGGTTCAGGTTTTTGATAATAAAAGGCTGCCTCTTCACAAGATGAACAGCGATCCGTTCTGAATTCAGAATCTATTCCGCAGGCACAATCTGCAGCAGATTTATCTGGAACATTAAGTCTGCATTTGGTGGCACTGCGTCACCTGCGCCGTCCGCACCATAGGCCTGATCCGCAGGAATATGTACCAAAACGCGATCACCGGGGCGCATAAATGTGAGAATTTCAGTGAAACCGGGAATAACGCCGCCGACCGGGAAGGTTGCAGGCTCACCACGCGACCAAGAGCTATCAAAGAACTCACTCGTTTCAGCGAGACGGCCTTCATAATGGATCACGACACTATCACTGCGTACGGCGTTCCGGGTGGGCGAATTGCCACGCTCCAAAAGCACATAGGATACGCCGCTATCTAGAGTGTTCACACCCGGCTTATTGGCGTCCCAAGGAAAGAATGCTCCCCACGCGGCCATGTCAGGGCCAAGTTGCTCAACAATGCCTGTAGCGGCTTCGGGCTCTGGCGCTGCCTCAACCGGTGCTGCGACCACCGCAAGATCGGACGCGCTTAGATAGCCATCAAGTTGGATTCGGTAGACCAGATCAGCATTTGCCGGGATCAATTCGCCTAAAGGCTCATCCCCAAATGCCAATTCTGAAGGTACATATACAAGCCACTCGTCACCCGGGTTCATCAACTGCACCGCTTGCCCCCAGCCATCGATCAGGTCTGACAGTTTATAGACGCTAGACTCGCCGCGGCCGTACGAGCTGTCGATACGCTTGCCGCTTTCTTCTAGGAAAGCTTCGTAATTCACCACCACAGTCGCATCAGGGCCCGGCGTTCCTTTTGAAGGATCGCCCGCCGCAAGTGGGATAAACTTCACGCCAGACGCAGTGGCCTTCATTGTATCACAAGCCGCCGGATAAGGTGGGGTAAAGGGACCAGAACCGGTTGCAAAATCAGGGCATGTATTTGCCCCCGAACTACCAAATATCGTCGGCGCTGTTGGCAAACTCTCGCACCCTGCAAGAATGACGAGGCTCGACGTGGCGATAGCTATTTTGCGAAATGGGGACATTATCTGGCCTCCCTTTGTGAGTCTTTTGTTATGCGTCTATAGCGCGTTCTTACTGAACTGGCACGACATCCATTAATTCTATCTCAAAATTCAGTGCCGCGTCTGCGGGAATGACCGGTGGACTGCCGCGTTTGCCGTAAGCGAGACCACTTGGAACATGCACCAGCCAGCGATCGCCCGGCTTCATTCGTCGAAGAATTTCAACCCAACCCGGGATGAATCGATTGGCCTCACTTAAGATCGGCTCACCGCGCTGAAATGCACTATCAAACATCTCACCGCCATCATCGAAACGGCCTTCATAGTAGAGAACGACCATTTCGCTGTTGGTTGGGCTGACGCCTGCCTCATCGCCGCTCGCCAAAATCACATATTCCAGACCGCTTCCGGTTTTCTGAACTTCTGGCAGCTCAGAATTCCACGGCGTAAACTTCGCCCACGCGTCGGCATCGACCGCTTTTGGTTCCGGCGCCTTTGCAACCTGCTTAAGCTCTACTCTGAAGATGAGATCGTCACCGGGCTTGATCGCGCCGCCCGGGCGCGGGTTCTGACCGTAGCCAATTTCTGTCGGAATATAGAAAATGAACTCATCACCTTCAGACATCAGTTGGAGGCCCTCAGTCCAACCTCTAATAACCTGGCTAACGCCAAAGGTCGAAGTCGATCCGCGAGCATACGAACTGTCAAAGACGGTGCCATCGGTAAGGCGGCCATCATACATCACGCTGACACGGTCACGCGAGGTTGGAACAGCGCCGCCCTCAGGTCCTTCTTTCACGACAATGTACTGCAAGCCGCTTTCCGTCGTCTGGACATTTTCGGCATCCCCATTCCAAGGAATGTAATTCGCCATCACATCGTCTTCCGCGAGCGTGACGGGCGTGCCGTCATCTACTGTTTTCTCAGAAGGGCTGCCACAAGCTGCCAGCAATATACCACTTAGGGCCAGGCCAATAATTTTGCGCATCAAATGCTCCATAAACCAATCTCAGGCGTTCTAGAGCGAGTTCTTATAGGTGTCACCTTAACGAAGGCTGACAGAATGCGGCCCGGGGTCGCGGGCAATCAAATGTCGAGAGCGCAGATTAATTCGTGCGCGGCGGGTATCCAGCTTGCCCCAGCGCATCGATAACTTCTTGCGTATGCTGACTGTCGCGTGTTTCCATCAGGATATCGAACTCAGCACCTTTGGCAGGCACATCCAGCGCGATCCGATTGTGCGCAACTTCCATGATGTTCGCACCAGCATCGCCAATGACTTTAGAGACCAACGCCAACAGGCCCGGTGTGTCATCACCGATTATCCGGATGTTCGACAAGCGTTTCTCCCGCACGAGCGAGCGCGTCAGAACCGAAGCCAAAAGGCGGATATCGATGTTGCCACCACAAATGATCAGACCAACTTTTAGCCCCGCAAACTTTGATGGATGAGCAAGCAATGCCGCAAGGCTGGCCGCGCCCGCACCTTCGGCTGTTGTTTTCTCAACATCAACATAAAGCGTTATCGCCCGCTCAATATGCTCTTCCTCGACAAGAACGATATCATCGACCAGAGCCTCTACGACTTTGCGTGTCAGCAGTCCTGGGGTCTTAACCGCGATGCCTTCTGCGATTGAAGCACCTCCTGGCGGGGCGACGCTGCCGTTCACAATTGAGTGCATTCCAGAATACATCGAAGCTTGGACGCCAACCACTTTCATGTCTGGATTGTGCGCTTTCGCAACCGTTGCCATGCCAGCGATCAAGCCGCCGCCGCCAATCGGAACAACCAGCATGTCGAGATCGGGCTTCACTGCGAGCATTTCGAGTGCTGCCGTGCCCTGCCCCGCCATCACTTCCGGATCGTCGAAGGGGTGTATCCATGTCAGCCCATCGCGTTGTCGAACCAGTTGGGCATGCGCATTCGCTTCTTCGAAAGTACTACCTTCAAGTAACACGCGTGCACCGAAAGCCCGCGTATGCTCTACCTTATTAAACGGCGTTGTTACGGGCATCACAATTGTTACAGGAATGCCCAAACGGCGACCGTGATAAGCAACGCCCTGAGCGTGATTACCCGCCGAAGCCGCTATAACGCCCCGCTCTTTTTCTTCATCAGATAGGCGTGAAAGCTTATTCAGCGCGCCGCGCTCCTTGAAGGCCCCCGTGAACTGGACATTCTCAAACTTCAGCCAGACTTCCGCGCCCGTAATCTCTGATAGAGTACGCGACATCGTCATCGGCGTCTCTTCGATCTGTCCCTTCAGGACTTCAGCGGCGCTTCGTACATCTTCGATAGATATTGGCAATTTGTCAGTCATGGCACTCAGTCTTCGATTTAGCGCGCAGTCCTAATGTGAGATCGTTAAAAAAGGAACCTTCCATTATAGAAGCCCTGCCATTACGAGAACGGCGATGAGCAAAGCAAAACCTGATCTGATCGTTATCGGCGTCATCGCCGGGGCCCATGGCGTCCGCGGCGATGTGCGCGTGAAAAGCTTTACCGCTGAGCCGGAAGCGCTGTTCGACTATGCGCCCTTCCTTGATGAAAAAGGCAAGACACTGATCGATCCAAAAGGTGCGCGGCCCGCCAAAGATCACTTCATCGTCATGCCGAAAGTGACCAAGCAAAAAGAAGAGTGGGACGGGCTGAAAGGCACCAAACTTTATGTTCCCCGCGAAGCCTTGCCTGAAACAGATGATGACGAGTTCTATATTGAAGACCTTGTTGGCCTTGCAGCTTTCGGCGGCGGTGACGCCCCAATCGGTAAGGTCAAAGCTGTCTTCAATCACGGCGCTGGCGACCTGCTCGAGATCCAACCTACTGAGGGCGGTAAGTCCGTACTTGTGCCATTCACACTCGCAGATGTGCCCGTCGTCGACCTATCGCTAAGCCGTATCGTGGTTACGAGTTTTGAAGTTTGGGCTGACGAAAGCAAGCCTGAGGATGAAGACTAAGTCTTAGCCCAGATGCGGCTTCGCGCCTGCATTATCGAGGAATGCGTCCAGACCTTCAGCGTCTTTAGCTTCGTCAACGGCCTTTACGACCGCTTGATAAGCACGGGCTGCATAATGCTGCGTGATCTGCTCATACGCTTTTCCGTCAAGGTTCAGCTCGACACGTTCTGCTTTGCGCGTTGCTGCATCCATATTCGCGCGCGCCCAAGGCATATAGGTCACCGCAACTTCATCCTTGAAGAGAGCGAGAAGCGTATCATCAAGCTCGTTAAGTGGCTTGAATGGGCCGCCCGGTTTCGGGTTCTCCATGAACTCGCTCCACGCCACCACGAACGGCGCTTTATTGCGCAGCCACTCGCCCGGTGTTGGGTCCATCAGCATTTGTGCAACTTGCCCCGCCAACGCAAAGTCCGCGGATGAGGGGCGTCCACCAAATAGGAAAAGCGTCTTTTCAAGGTGGGCGTTTAGTAGCGTGAAGAAACGCTCAAAGCTTGGCTTTAAGACTTTTTCATTCTTCTTTTCGACACCAACCAAAGGCAGGCGATCACGCATACGTTTGATAATCTGGTCGCGTGTTTTCTTCTTCGCCCGTGGCAGATCACCATCAAGCAACTGTTCCATTGTGCGGTCGCCAGCGACTTCACGGTCAGCTTTCTGGCCCCAGCGATTGAAGAACATGAGCTTGTTCAGCCACTCGTCTGCGTAATCTTCAAGGATAAGCGCAAGCGCGGCGCAGGCTGGATCTTCTGGCACTGCTGAGGGCTCTGAAAAGTCAGCTTCAAGTGTCGCAATTATACTGGTTGAATCCTGATTGGCAGGGCGGTTTGGCGACAATAGCAACGGGACTGTCGGCACTTTTGCAAGCGCTGCGAACTCTTCCTCAGTCGCCTTGTTGCGGCCAATCCATTCGAAGTCTACGCCCTTATAGCGAAGGAAAGAACGAACTTTGACGGAGTAAGGTGAGGTTTCAGCCCCAAACAGGCGGTACGCAGCGGTCATAATCATCTCTTTTTCGGATCAGCGCGTGATGTAGGCGAAGCTGTTGCAACTGCCAAGTCATGTTTCACGGCTAGACCAAAAACGGGGAACCTTCGCAGGCACCCCGTTTGGCTTTTTTTGAATTTGTAGTCCCGTCTTATGCGGGCTTTTTAAACTTCAATGTCATCCGGTCAGACTCGCCAATCGCAACAACGGCGTCGCGCTCTGTTGAGCCTTCTTCTGTGCCATTCAAGCCCGGCGGTAGACGCCAGACAAAGTCATCCTCGGTTGGCATGTCTTTCGCGTTTGCATTGAGCTCACTGCTTTCAACCAGCTCAAATCCAGCACTTTCAAATGCCGCGATCACAGCGCTTTGCTTAAGGTAACCATTTGCGCCGCTCGCCCAATCGTCGCCATTGGCTTCGGGCGCGCGGTGCTGGACCACACCAACAATACCGCCCGGCTTAAGTGCCTTGAAGGCCTCTGCTAGCGTATCGTCCATGTAGCCGGCGTCGGCGTTAAAGCGATTGAGGTTGTGCAGCGCGCGGATGAACAGAACGGCGTCCATTGTGCCCTCAAGCTCCACAGGCATCTCTGTCAGCTTATAAGAAGCAACAGCCGGGCTATTCTCTACGCCCCATTCGGTCACCTGTTCCGGCCACTTCGCCGTGCTTTCAACACGCTTAGCTGCCCATTCCTCACCAAACCCGAACCGAGACCAAAGGTCGTCAGGATAGTGTGCGCCAGCAAACGTACCTTCTGTTCCAAGGTAAGGCATCAAGATTTTCGAATACCAGCCGCCGCCCGGAAGCGCCTCAGCTACAGTCATTCCCGGTTCAATGCCAAAGAAGGCAATCGTCGCCGCCGGGTTGCGGGCGTCATAGCGCGCCTGAACTTCGTCAGGTTGCGCAGCCAGAACAGCCGCAAGCGCAGCAGCATTCGCCGCCATATCAACTTTCTGCATTTTCAACCGACTTGGTTGCATCAACCTCGCCAGTGACGGCGCAGCCGCCAAGAACCATTGCAACACCCAAGCCTAGCCCAGCCAGTGATGTCTTCAATTTAAGCGTTTTCATCGTAATTACCCTCCTATAGGTTACGACTGTAGCAATCTTAGACCAATCACGTTCGCCTGTCGCGCGAAATCCGACCGCATGCACTGATCCAGCTCGCAGCTTCCTACGCCGAACGATCACGAATATTTGAGATGACCTAACGTCTGTCTTTTCAAACGGCACAGTGTTCAGCATTACGTCCCGCAACGTTGAAACAACACCTACACGTCCGGAAAAGAACCGAGCGAGATTGAGAGTATCACATGAACCACATCGACATGATCATGGCCGCGCAACCATTCGCTGGCTTCCTCGGCATGAAAATCACCGAAGCCTCAAAGGAGCGAGTGGTTGGCGGCTCTGGCGCTTGGGTCGCCTTACCCGAAGGGGCAAATGGTACAACGACTGTCGACAGCAATACCTCGTTCCTGAGCGCCCCAAAAGTTGGCGTTCACATCACTGGCGTTTGCACCCCCGTTAGGATCGGACGCAGGGTCTCTGTTTGGCAAACAGAAGTGACCGATGAAACAGGCAAGAAAGTCTGCCTCGTCACTCAGACACAGCTTGTACTTTAGGCTTCGACCAAAGCCTGAAACCCGCCATAGATCATCCGTGTCCCATCAAATGGCATGGCATCACCATAATCAGCGGCCTGCATGTCAATAAAGACTTTTTCGTTTCCGGCATCGCGGGTCGCTTTGTCAGGCCATGTCACGAACGAGAACATCACAACCTCGTCTGGCTTTCGCATGACGGCCGTATGGAATGAATTGGTTTCACCTTCCGGCACATCATCGCCCCAACATTCCATGACTGAGATTGCGCCATGTCGCTTAAACAAAACTGCGCCCTCTTCGGCATGTTTTCGGAATTCATCCTTGTTTGCTGCTGGCACCGCAAACACAAATCCATCAACGTAGGTCATCGGCCTCTCCCTGAATTTACACTTGATCGTAGCATTTTGCGGGCCTGATGCACAGCATCGTTTGACCCGGTCTATCGCCTGCAATACCCACGCGGTCACAAGATTACGGAGCATTCAATGACCATAACAGTCTTTGTAACCGGCGGCGCTGGATATGTTGGCAGCCATAGCGCGAAGGCGTTTGCGAATGCCGGGTGGAATGTGGTCGTCTATGACAACCTGTCCCGTGGGCACCGCGATCTGGTAAAATGGGGAGATCTAATTGAAGGCGATATTCTCGACACAGACGCGCTCACAGTTGCCCTAAAACGCGTCAAACCAGATGCCGTCGCTCATTTTGCGGCTTTCGCTTATGTCGCGGAATCTATGCAGCAGCCGGAAATCTACTACCGCAATAATGTACGCGGGACGATGAGTTTGCTCGACGCAATGGTTGCGGCAGAGGTCAAGCAAATGGTCTTCTCATCCTCTTGTGCAACCTATGGCGTTAGCGACGAGCTGATCACCGAAGACACACCGCAACGCCCGATCAATCCATATGGCGAAACGAAGCTGATTTGCGAAAAGATGATCCGCGATTACGGCGCGGCGCATGGCATACGCTCCGTCATGCTGCGCTATTTCAATGCAGGCGGCTGTGATCCGGAGGGCGAAACGGGCGAGCGCCATGACCCAGAACCACACGTCATTCCGCTCGCCATAAAAGGCGCGATGGACGGCACGTTTACATTCAACATTCTCGGCGGCGACTATGACACGCCAGACGGCACATGCGTGCGCGACTATGTGCATGTCAGCGATCTGGCCGATGCTCATTGGCGCGCGTTGGATTACCTTAATCGCGGCGGCGAAACGGATGTCTTCAACCTTGGAACGGGTCGCGGCTACAGCGTCATGGAACTCGCCGATGCGGTCTCACGCGTCGCAGGCAAAACCGTTCCGCGCGTGATTGCAGATCGCCGCCCCGGTGACCCGCCCAGCCTCGTGGCCAGCGCCGCAAAAGCTCAGCGCGTCTTGGGCTGGACGCCGCAGCGGTCTGACCTTGATACAATCTTGAAGACCGCGTGGGATTGGTTTCAAAAAGAAACCTCCCGCAATCTATAACGAAGCGTGCTAGACTTGATCCAACAGGAGAAATCTCAATGTCAGACAAGTTCGAACGCCACCGCCAAGCTTGGACGCCAGCCGAAATCCAAAAGCTGCACATGCTCGCCGCAAAGGACATGAGCCTTAGAGCGATTTCAAAAGCCCTCACGCGAAGCGAAGAATCGACCAAAGCGCGCGCCAAGATCGAAAAGCTGAAAATCTCAAAACTGCGCTAGAGTATAACTATTTGGCCCGCTCTACGAGGGTCAAAATTGGCCGCGCCTGGTGCTTGAAGTTCAGATAGCTTGGCGCGACCAAAAGAGAGAACTATTCCACCGCGGTTCCGACATAGTAAGACGCGGCAACAAGATGGTCCTTATTAAACTGCCCAATCGCCTTCATCAATTTCGGGTTTCCACCGCGAAATCTATCTGCTGCAGCCGCATCACTATAGGATAAAACAACAACTTCATCTGGTGTGGGCAGGCCAACCGCGTGGTTCACCCCTAGAAATGCCTCAGTGACATACGTGTCCGGTAGTTTTGCTGCCCGATCGGATAATTCTGCGAGATCAGTATCGCGCCCAGCGACATTCTTATTATTATAGTATCCGATCTTCAGGACATATTGGCGTTCATCCATTTTGCTATCGCCCAAATCGACAGAGAAATGCGTCAAGCTTCCCTCAAGCATGCCCACAGATTTTAGCCCCGGCGCAAGATCGCCCAGCTTCTTTCGACCATCTTCGTTTGTAATGACTGAGCTATTACAGCCCAAAAGGACATAATGGTCAGGCGTTTCCAACTTTACATCGCCTTGCGCTGCAAAGATTTGCCCGGTGCGTTGCACATTGCAGTCGAGCGCCTCAAGCGCTTGCATGTCAATTGAAACTGTTTCTGCGACGTCATTCTTCAGAAGGCTCAACACGCCAATCTCGGGCGCATCCGCGGCAGCCTGTCCAGCCAGCATAATGGCGACGACTGAACCCATAAAGACGGCTTGAATCGTTCTATTATTCTTTAACATGGCTTTTTTCCTATTTTGTGATTTCGATTGATATTGCAGTGTCTTTGAAAATATCCGTGATCAGGGCATGCGCATCCGTCTTTGCCGCATACATGGCCGCAATCGGCTTTTGCAGAAGCGTCGTTGGATGGGCTGGAACGGGAAGACTAGGCGCATGCCCTTGGAATACGGCCGTGAAATGCGTTGCATCCCAGCGATACTCCAAAACGGCCTTCTGCTCTTTCTCATAAGATAGCGCGAGAGACATTGTGCCATCTATTGCGTCTTTTATATCCGCCTCTAGCAGGGTAATTTCGTAAGTCACGAATAGGTCTCCAATGCAGTGATCGTCAGCGTTGGACCCTTGTTAAACCACACCCCTTGGATTAAAAAGCATCCAAATATGCAACATACTAGATAAATAATTGACCAGCATAAATTGGGATGATTTGCGCGTTTTTCTTGCGGTTTTTCGTGAAGGGTCTGTTCGCGGGGCCGCGCGAAAAATCGGCAAGACCCATGCAACTGTCTCTCGTCACATCCAAACGCTAAACGACGCGATCGGCGGGCGCACGTTTGAGCGTGGGCAAAGCGGACAATACTTGACTGATCTGGGTGAGAAAATTCTTCCGCACGCCGAAGCGGTTGAAGACAGCGTCGCCGCAATTGATCGCATCGCCTATGGGGCCGACACGCGGCTGTCAGGACCGATAAAAATCTCACTATCCCAAAGCTTGTACGCTGCGGTACTGTATCAGGCCTTGGATGATTTCATGGCGAACTACCCGCTTATTGAATTGGCCATCAATGGTAGCAACGCCTTCAGCAAGTTGGCGTGGCGCGAAGCCGACATTGTCATCCGAATCACCAACACACCTGAAGACACCGCATACGGAAAGAAAGTCGCAGACAGCCCTCTGGGAACTTACGCATCGGAAGAATACTTGGCTAATCGGCCTCAGAACGATCGCTGGATTTCATTAGATTATGGCCCGGCGGAAAAACCAACTATACCAGCCCAAATCGTGGCGCGCGCTGAAACTCCGCTGCTAGCGGCGCAGATGATAAGTATGGGCCGCGGGGTTGGCGCGCTGCCTTGCTATGTTGGTGATACAACGCCAAATCTACATCGCTTGCCTGAGACCCAAATTTGGGCTGACAAACAAATCTGGGTTTTAACCCACCATGATCTACGCAAAAATCCCAAGATCACGGCCCTTATGAAACACCTCTATACTGCTTTCGATACGCGCCGCGACTTGATAGAGGGCCGCTGCCCCAAAGCGACACCACACAGCGGCCATGACTAGCCTTCGCAGATTGCCATGCCAGCGCAGTAACGCTACGACGCCCGCATGACAAAGCCACGCACGATCCTCGCCTATAGCGATAAGATGTTCACCCCATCAGAGAGCTTTATTCCTCGTGGATATAGCGCCTTTAGCCGTCTAAAACCCGTCTATATCGGTCATACGATCAATGGCCCTGTCCCAGAGGGCGCCGAAGCCGTCGATATTACAGGCTTGCACGGCCCGCTCGGTGAAACTGGATTTAAGTCGTTTGGGATGATCAGCGCAAAACTCGAACAGACTTTGCGCGACCTGAACCCAATCGCTATTCATGCCAGCTTTGGAAAATCTGGCGCATACGCTTTGCCGCTAGCCCGCAAACTAGGTCTACCGCTTGCTGTGACCTATTATGGCGGCGACGCGACGAAGAAGAGCAACACCAAGAACAGCTTCACGCGCACCTATAATCGTCGCCGCGCCGACCTGTGGAACGAAGCAGAGTTGATCCTGCCCTGCTCTGACTTTATTCGCCGCGAACTCCTCGCCAAGGGCGCTCCTGACGACAAAATGGTGGTCCACCACAACACGGCCGATCCAGCCAAGTTTCAGCCGGGCGAAAAGAAAGACCTGATCGTCTTCGCCGGGCGCTGGTCACCTAAGAAAGGCATCGATACACTAATCGAGGCGCTATCCATGCTTGATGGCGCGCTTGACGGATGGACTGTCCGCCTGTGCGGGAACAAGCCTGAAGGCTCACGTGACGCCTTTGAGCAAGGCCTACATGACAAGCTTTCGGCGTCTGGCATCAATGTCGAACTTGCCGGATGGGTCCCCGCCGACGAAATGCCAAAACACTGGGCCGAGGCCCGCATCGCCTGTATCCCGTCAAAACGCGCGCCCTCAGGCGACGCCGAAGGCCTACCGCTCGTCTGTATCGAAGCCATGCTTTCCGGCTGCGCCCTTGCCGCGACCCGCCATGCTGGCATCACTGAATGCGTCAAAGAGGGTGAAACCGGCTATCTGGTTGATGAAGGTGATGCTGCTGGATTGGCAGAGAACCTCCGCAAGATGCTGACGAATAGAGATGAGACCGCACGCATGGGCTATGCTGGCCGCGACTTCGCGCTTGAAAGCTTCAACTTACAAAAGCAGAGTGTGAAGCTTGAAGATCATCTTCTAAGGATTTCTGGAGAAGCATAATGAACCTCCTGAAATGGCTCGACCGCGCTTTGACGGGCATTTTCGATATCATCTTCAGCTTGTTAATCCTCGCTGCGGCGGCTGCGGGCGGTTTCGTCGCTTGGCACATTCTTGGCTTAATGGAACAATCAATGCTGATTCAGATTGGTGGAAGCCTGCTTGTGGGACTTGTATCCGGCGCAATTGCATGGGTCGTTTTACAATTTCTAAAGGTCACCGGCGGTTAGCCTAGGGGGCTGACATCGCAGCCGGATACGCCTAACCAACCTCAAGAGGATATGTTGAGGGGCACCCGCATGAGCGAAGATGAAACTGGCGGAAGCGGCGGTATTTTTCAGCGCATCGCCGCAATCTTTATGATCAATCGCTTTGTTGGCGAGAATGCCATGTCCGGCATGGGCTTTAACCGCGCCGCAACATGGGTAGCGATGATCAGCGCGATCACTGGCGGCGTGATTGGGCTTTCGACCTATCGCCTTGATGTCTCAAAGCGCGTTGATGAAAGTGTCGAAAAAACGTTCGAGATGATCCAAGCCTATAACGGCTCTGATATCGCGACGGCACGAAGCCGGGTTATGTCTTATGTTTATGCCCGCCGGGAATGCGATGCGCGCTATATTGATCGCAATCTAACCGACGACGATTATATCCGGGTGCTAGAGTTTTACGATCTGGTTCACGCGTGCGTTGATGCCGGACTATGTGATCAGAAAACCGCGATTCGCTTCTTTGAACCGCATGCCAGTTTCCAATGGCCTGTCCTGACCTTGGTCGTGGATAAGATGCAAGATCAGAAGAATGCGAGCACATCACTGCGCTCAGACACTAATTTTGCGCTCGGCATGAAAGCGTTCGCCAAACCTGACGCCACTGCGCCAGCTTGCGACGGCAACTTCTAGGCAATTTCAGTCATATTTGCATCACTTCCCCAATGTCACACTTGGAACGGAGCCCGTTTGTGATAGGTGACGGATTGCAAGACTTGATGAGAGACGCCCCACATGACCGTGATGAGTAATTCTGACGCCCTACAAGGCATGAAGACAACCGTGAAGATCAATGTGAAAAAGGTCTTTGGCCTCGACACGGATATGGTTGTCCACGGCTTCAAGGATCGCACGGAATATGTGCCTGCGATTGATGAAAGCTACCGCTTTGACCCTCAAACCACGATGGCCATTCTGGCTGGCTTTGAGCACAATCGCCGTGTCATGGTTCAGGGCTATCACGGCACAGGTAAATCAACCCACATTGAACAAGTTGCGGCGCGCCTAAACTGGCCAATGATTCGGGTAAACTTGGACAGCCATGTTAGCCGGATCGATATGGTTGGTAAGGATGCAATCGTCCTGAAAGACGGTCAACAGATTACAGAGTTTCGTGAAGGTATCCTGCCATGGGCACTGCAACGTCCTGTCGCGATTACATTTGATGAATATGACGCTGGTCGCCCAGACGTGATGTTCGTGATCCAGCGTATTCTGGAAGCCAGCGGCAAGCTAACCCTGCTGGACCAAAACCGCGTGATCGAGCCGAACCCGTTCTTCCGCCTATTCTCAACCACCAACACAGTTGGACTTGGCGACACGACCGGCCTCTATCACGGTACACAACAGCTCAACCAAGGCCAGATGGACCGTTGGAGCATCGTCACGACGCTCAACTATCTTGAGCACGACGCCGAAGTTGAGATCGTCAAAACGAAGCAGACGGGCGTTGATGACGAGACCCTCTCGAAAATGGTGCGTCTTGCTGACCTGTCGCGAAATGCCTTCATGAACGGCGACCTATCGACCGTTATGAGTCCACGTACAGTGATCACATGGGCCGAGAATTTCGCGATCTTTAAGAATCTCGGCCATGCCTTCCGCATGACCTTCCTGAACAAGTGTGACGAGTTAGAACGTCCGCTCGTAGCTGAAATGTATCAGCGTTGCTTCAATGAAGAATTGCCTGAGTCCGCCCTGATGGTGAAGGTCGCTTAAAGCCCAATAAGGGACACCATGTCCAAGACTGAAGACGCCCCATACGAACTGTTCAAGCAAGCCTTGATAACGACGACGAAAGCGATGTCGGCTGAGCGTGACGTTGAGGTTTTATTTTCGGGCGACGGGCCGCGGGCTGAACCGACTAAAATAACATTGCCGCCGCCGCCGCGTGAAATGTCACCAGCAATTGCCGCGCGGGCACGTGGCGAAGCGGATGCACAAGCTCTGCGCTTGGCTCACCATGATGCAGAAGCACATTCACAAGCGCGCCCTCAAGGTGATGTCGGCCGCCAAGTCTATGAAGCTGCGGAACGGGCACGGATTGAGTCCATTGGCTCAAGAGCCATGGATGGCACAGCGGCCAATCTAGACGCAGCTTTATCCGCGCGCTGCGAGAAAGCTGGTTATGGCAGGGTCGCTGACCGGACACAGGCCCCTCTCGCCCCCGCAATCGAGTTCTTACTCCGTGAGCGCCTAACCGGCCGCGCGCTACCCGCCGAAGCTGAAAATTTTGCAAACTTATGGCGCAACGAAGTTGGCGCGGACGGTAAGCGTCCACTCGACGGCGTCATTGAACAGCTACAAGATCAACTCGTCAGCCAACTCAACGACCAAGCTGCCTTTGCCAAAACGGTTCAGCAAATTGTCCGTGAATACACCAAAGGCGATGAGGCTGGCGAAGATCAGGGCGAAGAAGACGATCAGAGCCAAGAAGAATCCGATCAAAACGAACAGCAATCATCTGCCGACGATGGCGAGTCTGGGGAAGAGACCCAAGGCGCGACCATGGAAGAGATGGAAGCCGGTGACAGTGAAGACATGGAAGGCGAAGACACCAATGTCTCCGTCGATTCTGACGTCGACATGGATAGCGACGACGATCCAGACGATACTGATGACGGTGCCAAGCCGCTGCGTCCGAACTATCGCGAAGGCGATGATGCGGATCGGTTTGTCTACAAAGCCTTCACAAGCGCAAATGACGAGATCGCACAGGCTGCAGACCTTTGCGACCCTGAGGAGCTGACGCGCCTGCGCGCCTATCTCGATCACCAGTTGGAAAGCCTGCAAGGCGCAGTATCAAAGCTCGCCAACAAGTTACAGCGCCGCCTCATGGCGCAACAGAACCGCAGCTGGAGCTTTGATCTAGAGGAAGGCGTGCTGGATACAGCTCGTCTGACGCGGATCATCACTGACCCGACTGCCCCGCTAAGCTTCAAGCAAGAAGACGATAGCAATTTCCGCGATACGGTCGTGACGCTGGTCCTCGACAATTCCGGCTCTATGCGCGGCCGCCCGATCATGGTTGCGGCCCTCTGCGCCGATATCCTTGCACGAACGCTGGAACGTTGCGGCGTCAAAGTCGAAATTCTTGGCTTCACTACGAAAGCTTGGAAAGGCGGATTGAGCCGTGAGGATTGGGTCAAAGCTGGCAAACCTGCAGGACCGGGCCGGCTCAACGACCTTCGCCACATTGTCTATAAAAGCGCCGATGCGCCGTGGCGACGGGCGCGAAAGAACCTTGGCCTGATGATGCGCGAAGGCCTTCTGAAAGAGAACATTGATGGCGAAGCCCTACTCTGGGCACGCGACCGGATCATGGCGCGCCATGAGCAGCGGAAAATCATGATGGTCATCTCTGACGGTGCGCCGGTGGATGATTCAACGCTCTCAGTGAACGTCGGCAACTATCTCGAGCGCCACCTTCGCCAAGTCATCGACGAGTTAGAAAACCGCAGCCCAATTGAGCTAATCGCCATCGGTATTGGCCATGACGTCACGCGATACTACAAACGCGCGGTCACAATCGTTGATGCTGAGCAGCTTGGCGGCGCGATGACAGAACAACTCGCCAGCCTGTTCGATGAAAATGGTGAAGCACCCAAGCCTGAAGCCATGGGCATTCCGCCCCTCACCACAAAAACAGTCCGCCCTGCAGGCGCCGTTTCAGGTGCAAGCGCAGGGGCCCCAAAATATGGCGGCGCTAAAGTTGGTTCAGGCCGCGACGTCAAACGCACACGGATGTAGATCAACGCCCCAACAGAGTGTTTCGGCCTACGTACCCGAGAACTGGTATTAAAAAAAACCATTCTATTTACAGACACATAGGATGGTGCCACCTTCTTGGTTAACTATCAGGAGGGAACACATGAACATCTATATCAAGACATCTATGACAGTAATAGCTGGCGTACTTTTAGCGACAGGCGCATCCACTCAATAGCGCCAAGCCAAAGAGGCCGTGGCCCAAGAAATGGAGACGTCAAAGCTAAAAGTTGAAAGCCAAGTCAGACAAATTTCGCCGCAAGCTCTGAAAGCACCACAATCGCTCAAAGCGCCTCAGGCTCTATCCGCACCCGTTGAACTCGCCCCGAAACCCACAAAAACGGTCAGTAATGCCAAACTGGTGCAAAATGTTAGTGCCGCATCATACGCCCATGACGGAATGGATTTTCCACGTGTAGCGCAGACGAAATCGACGGGTGGCTTCGGAATTTGTGATATCGGGGAGCAAGACTCTTTCACACAGAACTTCGATCACACGTCCAAAAAGCGTGCCAAAAAATCTTGGTCTGAAACCAAGGACACGGTCTACTCTCCAACAGGCTATGTTGTATTGCAGGGCAATGTTGCGGTCAGCAGCAAAAAAGATCCAGCGTCGTTTACAACTCAACTTGTTCCCAAGAATTTCAGCTTCAATTCGAGCGGAGAATACTCACAAGTTCAGACGGAAATGTTCGATTTTGTGTTTGGGTTAGATATTCCGGATACGATTAAAGCAGACGTGAACACGCAGCTTGAAACATATGTCTCAAACTACCAGTCATACACGACCACTATTGGTAGCAGCCACGGCGCTTTCAAAGTCGAAACAGTCGTCCATGGAACAGGGCGTCTGGCGCGTAAAAAGAACGCTTACTCTTGGGTTCGTGGATCATTGAATGTTGATGGCATATGCGCGCCGCCAGAAATCAGCGATCCTTCAATCCTCCAAAACCTGCTTGAGCAATGGGTCAACGAAGTCACTGCTGACTATGTCGGAACTGGAGGTAGCACCGGAACAGGTACTGGCGGCGTTATCGTGGTTGGAACCATCGCGGACGCCGACATCGCCGAAGCGGCTGACGCAAGCAAGTAGAGCAAAACTGTACGATTTCAGAATTGGCCGCCGCATCCAGAAAATGCGGCGGCCAATTTTCCGTCTGATGCGTCTTTACGCCCACCTGTCATGTTCCTGCCGCACTTCTTACTCTATAGGCAGAGCAAGAATAGGAGTGATCTATGCGCGTGATTCTTGGCGGACTTTTAGGACTTAGCATTACAGCCTGCGCTGCGCCGGATGTGCAGCAACCTGCCCCGAGCGACATTGCGCCAGCGCCTTGGACATTCGAAACGAATGCTGCTGACCTGCGGGCCATGTCTTGTCCTGACGGGGTAGAGTTTGAGCGCGCGCAGAGTATGCCAATAAATGTTGAGAGCATCTCTGTCGGCACCTCATCCGATGAAGAACGCGCAATGACTGGCGCATCACTTGTGGGAGCTTGGCACCTCACGTCAGACGAACCAAACTTTGGCGGGCTTTCGGGTTTAGAAACGATGCGATCTGGCTCCTTGCTTGCCGCAAGCGATGCTGGCGCATTTGTTTGGATCGGGATTGATCCTGATACGGGCGCGCCGGACGGTATCGGCTCAATCAGCTATATGCGCGGTGCCAATGGCGATTTCCTGTCGGGAAAACGCGAAGGCGATTCAGAAGGCCTTGTTTACAAAGATGGCCTCGCCTTGGTCAGTTTCGAACGCCATCACCGAATTGAAGCATTTGACCTGGAAGGATGCGGCGCGGCATCGCTTGCCGTCCGCGTCGCCAGTCTACCAGATGTGATCGATGGCAAGAAAGTGCCAGATAATAAGGGGCCTGAAGCCCTAAGTTTGCTCTCAAGCGGGGAACTACAGGCTGGATTTGAATTCCGAAAGAGCGAAGGCTCACCAGCCGGGCTCATCCTCGAAGATGGCAGCCTAGGCATGCTGGAATATGCAGGCCAACCGGGCGCGTTTCTACAAACCGGCGCTGACCATACAGAAACAATCGGCGCACAATTGTTTCGCGCCTATGATCCCGCGCGCGGCAATAGAAACCTGATTTATGTCTATGATGAAAGCGCGCAAGTCGCGAAGATTGAGATCGCAAACCCTCTCCCCGCCGATAATTATGAAGGCATCGCGATCGGCACATCCCCGGCGGGCGCACAACGCCTTTGGGTGATTTCGGACGATAATTTTAATTCAGATAGACAACGCACGTTACTACTAGCATTCGATCTAAACTAGCGTCTCACTTTTAGATATAACTAAGTATAGGGTGAGCGCGCTGCCGCTTCTTGCCTGCATACCAAATACAAAGCGGATAGAGCGTTACGACAACGGTGCTCCAAACGGCATATACGCCAAGTAGCCCAAAACCGAACGATGCCGGATACCCCGCATAAAAGGCCTTAAACTGCTGTGACACGTCAAACCCGATGACCGCGCCAATCAAAATCGCGCCTCCATGTATATAGAAGATATGGATAAGATAGAAGAAGAGAGACGCCTGCCCCAATGCAACAAACCGCTGTATAATGGGTCCGGTCATTTGATCTGCAAAAGCAAGAAACAAGAAAGCGGGCGACAAAGTCATCAGCAAGAATAGAAGTGACGGTGGGTATTTCGCAGTATTGATAAACGAAAGCACGGTCATCTCAAATGTCGGCTGCATCGCCCACACGCCCGGGTCTCCATAAACATTCAGAGCGCGGATTAAGATAAAACTAACCACCCCTAGAAAACCAGATATTAGCAATACACGGCGTCGTTTAGCGGGGGTCAGCTGATACAGCCCCGATAATAAATATCCAAAAAGCATAACACCAAACCAAGGGAGTAAAGAATATAAAGCAAAGAACTTCTGTCCCCCGATCTCCACCATTCCCGGCCCATAAAAAATCGTCCAAATCGGTCCAACTGTGCTACCAAGATCAGGCGCGAGCCAAGGTAGCAAATTGTGTCCCAGCAAGACGACGCCGACAAAAATAGCTTGAACAATCCGAGGCATAAATAACGCACCAGCAAGTAAGATCATGCTCGCGCCCAGCACCCAGATGACCTGCATAAGCAGAATGGGCTCCCACCAAGTCAGTTTAAACTGCCACCCTATTGCAACAATCGTAAACTCCAAAGCAACCAGGAACAGACCCCGCTTTACCAAATATTGCGCTATGGCTAACTTCGTCTTGCCACTATTACGCATGAACCCAGCGGACATTCCTGCGAGCAAGACAAAAATCGGGGCACAAAAATGTGTCACCCATCGCGTCATAAATAATTCAGGTGTCGTTTCAGCTAAATCGGTAGGATCGATGGCGCTCGCATGGAAATAGTCACGAACATGATCAAGCGCCATGAGAATAATAACAATCCCACGAAGCGCATCAATCGACGCAATCCTTTGACTTAGTACCTGCATTCAATGATTCCTGAAATATTTTGACTTTCATTCAATCTTCATTTGAAAATTGAAATCAATACAATATGAGTCAAAAATCATATACTGAATAAAATTGCTTATTATTTGAGCACGCCATATAAACCCTGAGCATGGCGCAAGCATGCTGAATAGGGTTAATTCTTCAATAGCGAATCAATAAGCGCCACAGCTTCATAGCTTGCCCAGTCGGCCTCGCCTTCCAATTTCGCGATTTTCTGACCATCTGCGCCAAAGATAAGCGTGGTCGGAAACCCGCCGCCTGCGCCGCTTTCATAGACAACATTCCAGCCTTCTGGCCCGTCACCGATTGCGTAAAAGTCTAAAACGCCGCCGCTAAGTTCACCCAAGCGCTTCTTAGCGTAGTCGCGGTCAGCAGGATCATCCACACTGATCGCAACGACTTTGAACTTGTCACTACCTTTTGAAGTTTCCAGCGCCGCCAATGATGGCATCTCACGCTCACAAGGACCGCACCAGGTCGCCCAATAATTCACAAGGATAATCTGGCCCGGAAAGTCCTGCAGCGTTACAGCGCCGCCTTCACCATCAACAAACGGTGCCGGTGGAGCCAAATCGCCTTTGCCGGATGTATCGAGGTCCGCAATCGTACCAATCGCATACTTGGCCACTGGGTCGCGGTTACTTCCGTTTGATGACGCGCTAAAGACCGCGTACAGCAAGGCGAGCGCCAAACCGACAAACATGGCCGGAATGGCGATACGACGAAACTGATCCATGGGCTGTGCCCTCCGAGAGTGAACAAGGATTTCAAGCGATATGGCGAGCGATACACCAAAAGGCCAGCAAATGTGGGGCGGACGCTTCGCCGCACAGCCCAGCGACATCATGCAATCCATCAATGCGTCGATCGATGTTGATCGCCGCATGGTCCGTGAAGATATCGCTGGCAGCCGTGCGCACGCTGATATGTTGGCCGAACAGGGCATCATTAGCGCCGAAGATAATGAAGCAATCCAAGCTGGTTTGGATCAAGTCGTCGCTGAAGTGCAGAATGACACATTCCCATACCGGGTAGAGCTGGAAGACATTCACATGAATGTCGAAGCGCGCTTGAAAGAGATTGTCGGCGAAGCCGCAGGACGCCTCCATACGGCTCGCTCGCGGAATGATCAGGTGGTCACAGATTTTCGCCTATGGGCACGCGGCGCTTTAACCGAAGCCCGCCGCGGCCTGAAAGACCTGCAGCGCGCGCTCGTTACTGTCGCAGGCAGTCATGCTGACGCCGTGATGCCCGGTTTCACACACCTTCAGACCGCCCAGCCCGTAACGCTTGGTCACCATATGCTGGCTTATGTCGAAATGTTTGAGCGTGATTGCTCGCGCCTCGACGATTGTGCCCGCCGGCTTAATGAAAGCCCCCTCGGCGCCGCGGCGCTCGCCGGAACAGGGTTTCCGATTGACCGTGAGATGACAGCCGAAGCGCTTGGTTTCGATCGTCCAATGGCCAACTCTCTAGACGCTGTTTCGGCGCGCGACTTCGCCCTCGAAGCCCTTGCCGCGATGAGCATTTCAGCGACGCACCTGTCGCGCTTGGCAGAAGAAATTGTGCTTTGGACCAGCGCGCAGTTCGCCTTTGCGAAACTGTCTGACGCTTGGTCGACCGGCTCTTCGATTATGCCGCAAAAACGCAATCCTGACGCTGCAGAGCTAATTCGCGCCAAAGCCAGCCTGATCACAGGCCAATTTATGAGCCTTCAAGGCGCTGTGAAGGCGCTTCCGCTCGCCTACGCGAAAGACTTGCAAGACGATAAAGTCCTGACCTTCGGCGCATTTGATACGTTTGGGCTTTGCACCGCTGCGATGGCCGGGATGATGGAAACAATCACCTTTAACCGCGAGAACATGCGCGCTGCGGCGGCTAAAGGCTTCTCCACAGCGACCGATCTTGCTGACTGGCTGGTCCGTGAGCTTAAAATGCCCTTCCGGGATGCCCACCATGTCACCGGCAGTCTGGTTGCCAAGGCTGAGCAAAAAGGATGCGACTTGCCAGAGTTGAGCCTTGAAGAAATGCAAAGCATCGAACCGCGCCTTACAAATGATGTATTTTCTGTGCTGACTGTTGAAGCCTCAGCGATGTCACGGCAAAGCTATGGCGGAACCTCACCGCTTAGGGTTGCCGAACAGGTCGAGCAATGGCAGCAACGGTTGGGATAGGAGACCGCCAATGAAACACATCATCAAAACCGCTCTCGCCTTTTCGGCTCTGGCTAGTCTTGCAGCGTGCGGGCTTCGCGGCGACCTAGAACGTCCACCGCCAATCTTTTCTGATCCGCCAAGCGAGGAAGCGATGGTGCCTGTCGATACGACCATCGAAGTCGCATCGGCTGCGATTGATGAAAACCGCACCTATTACAACTCTATGGGCGGCGAGATTCCAAAACCTGCACCAGATGCAGATGTTCAAGAGGAAAGCATGGGGGAGGTCAGCCCCGGCTGATAATCGTCTTTGCATCACTTTAATTACAAGAATGGTCGCCTCCACTGCGAAGGCGTTGATCTGCATGAGATTGCAGATACCGTCGGCACACCGGTTTATGTCTATTCCAGCGCAACCTTGCGTCGCCATGCAAAAGTGATCGCAGGCGCATTTGATGGCATGGATTGCCTTATCGCCTATTCTGTAAAAGCAAACGGAAACTTGGCCGTTCTAAAAACGCTCGCCGCCGAAGGGTGCGGCGCGGATGTTGTCAGTGGCGGTGAGCTTCAGAAAGCGCTCGTCGCGGGCATCCCAGCTAGCAAGATTGTGTTCTCCGGCGTTGGCAAAACCCGCGAAGAAATGGCGCTCGGCCTACGCGAAGGTATTCACCAGTTTAATGTCGAAAGCGGCGCAGAACTGGAAGTCTTGTCCGAAGTTGCCACTTCAATGGGCAAAGTCGCGCCGATCACGCTGCGCGTAAATCCAGATGTTGCGGCGGGCGGACACCCAAATATTTCCACTGGGAAAGCTGGCGACAAGTTCGGCGTCCCTTGGGACGACGCACCTGCCCTCTATGAGCGCATCAAAACCCTGCCCGGCGTCAAAGCCGTTGGTGTGGATGTGCATATCGGATCGCAAATTGGCGACCTTGGCCCAATGCGCGCGGCTTTTGAAAAGACCATTGGCTTGGTTAAATCCCTGCGCGCAGCCGGGCATGACTTAACGCGTATCGATCTCGGCGGCGGCCTCGGTATTCCTTACAAGGCTAGCGATAATCCCGCACCGCCATCTGATTATGCTCAGATGATCCGTGAAGTCACCGAAGGCTTGGGCCTACAGGTTGTGCTAGAACCCGGCCGTGTCATCGCGGGTAATGCAGGCGTGATGATTACAGAAGCGCTGTACCACAAGCCCGCACCAGACCGGACTTTTCTGATCATCGATGCGGGTATGAATGACCTCATGCGCCCGGCGCTATATCAAGCCCACCATGACATTGTCCCCCTTAGTGAACCTTCTGCTGACAAGCCTATGGTCGAATATGACGTTGTCGGTCCAATTTGCGAATCGACGGACAAGTTTGCCACGAAACGGCATATGCCAGAGGTCGAACCCGGTGCCCGCATTGCGTTTATGTCATCTGGTGCCTATGGCGCTGTGCTCTCAAGTCAGTACAATGCACGACCGCTCGTTGCGGAAGTTCTGGTCGATGACGCGCAATATGCAATTGTTCGTAGACGCCCGAGTTTTGATGAAATGATTGCGCTGGAGCAAACGCCCGATTGGCTAAGCTAGACGATCTCAAAGGTGCCCGAAGCCTGATTGCGTCAACACGGCGCCGTCTGAGAGATATTGCCTTATGGCGCGCTTGGTGGCCGCTCATCGTCCTCGTGTCGGTCTTCTTGATCGCAGCGTTATTGGGCCTGTTTGAACGCGCCCCGGCGCAGATGGCAGCGCTCGCAACGCTCATCGTGTTTACCGGCCTGATCATCACATTTCTGCGCGGCATGCGGCGCTATTCCAAGCCAACTGAAGCAGAAGCGATCAGCGCGCTGGATGCACAGGATGAGCTGCGGCCGATCGCGTCACTGCTAGACCGTCCAGCCAAGCCAGAGGCGGAAGGCGTTACACTCTGGAACGCTCACAAGACACGCCTCAGCGACGCGATGCGCCGCCTTAAAATCCCGCGTTTTGCAAAGACATGGAAACGGCTCGACCCAGCCTATCTGCGGCTGATCCTGCCAGTTGCCCTTCTATCATTGGTGATCGCGAATAATACCCAGACCCACGAACGCCTCGCCAGCGCGCTTACGCCCGACTATGGCAGCCTGTTTGGCGCCGAAAATGTTCGGATCGAAGCGTGGATTACCCCGCCAAGCTATTCTGGCCGCGCGCCTATCTTTTTGAAAGATGGCCAAACGGAAGTCAGGGTTCCTGAGGGATCGATAATGACCCTGCGGGTGCAAGCGCCCTCAACGCCAAAACTGCGTGTTAGAAGCGAAGACGGTCGTAGTACGCAACGCTTTGAAGCCACACCAGACGGCGCATATGAGGCAACATCAACAATCATGGGGGACAGCGCTGTGTCTGTTCTCTGGTGGGGAGAGCGCCAGACTTGGAGCGTTTTAGCTTCACCCGATGACGCGCCTAAGGCCCAATTCGTTTCCGTCCCCTCAATGGGCTCGAATGACCGCACGGATTATTCTTGGTTTGTCAGCGATGATTACGGCGTCAGCTCGCTAGAGTTCTCGATAAAACCTGTCGATACAGACCGCGAACCGGATCTTGTTCGCGTCGACCTAGGCGCAGTTTCACCGAAAGAAGCTGAAGACGAAGTCTCCGTCGATATGACCCGCAATCGCTGGGCAGGCGCGCGCGTCGAAGTCCGCCTCGTGGCCACCGACGGTGCAGGCCAAAAAGGCTATAGCGAGCCCCACACATTCGTATTGCCAGAAAAGCTGCTACTACAACCACTCGCCAAAGCCGTTCAGGATATTCGCGTCACGGTTCTGCGCGAAGATGCCGACTATTTGGTTGCAGACTACACGCCGGACTCTATCACAGCGGACGCCTACTATGTCTCCGCCACGCAGCGCCTAAACGCTGCCCCAGAGGGCATACAACGCGGCGCGGTCATGCTGGAAGCGGTGACCTATGAAGCCCCGCGTTATTTCAAGGACATCTTGCTCTATTCCGGCCTAACCACGGCGCGCTACACGCTAGAGGCCTCAAGCTCCACCAAAGAAGCCAAGGAAACAGAGCCTCTTCTCTGGGCAATGGCTCTTCGCGCTGAATACGGCTCCTCAGCTGATGCCTACGCCGCGCTGATGGCGGCGAAAAAGGCGCTCGAAGACGCCCTTCGTGACGGCGCGAGCGAACAGGAAATCAAGCGCTTAATGGAAGCCTTCAAAGACGCGGCGCAGCGTTATGTTGCCGCCAAAATGGCCGAAGCTCTCGCCAACGGACTTGAAAGCGCCCCGGACAACCGAGACGGCTCTGAAGTTCCGGCCGGACCGGACCTTGGCGGGGACAGTTTCTCTGACATGCTCGACGCTTTGGAAGACCTGACCGAAACAGGCGCAAGCGATCAAGCTCGCCAACTCCTCGCCGATATCACAAACATGCTCGAAAACTTGGAATTCCAAGAAGGCAGCGGCTCTGGCGACGGCTTCCCCGGCCTTACGGGTGAGGCGGGCGAAGGTGAAGAGAGCGAAGACGTTCCCGAAGAAGAACGCGAACTGTCCGATACCATGCAAGAGCTTTCAGACCTGTTGCGTGAACAGCGCGAACTAAACGATGAAACCCTTGCCCAGCAGCGCGGCGAACGCGGTGACCCAAGCGACCAAATTGGCGAAGGCCAGCCCCAACCGGGGCAACCGGGCGGCGGCGAACTCCCCGACTGGATGCAGGAAGACGGCGCGGACGGACGCAGCCTTGCTGAACGCCAGTTAGAGCTTGCCGAAAGGCTAGAAGAACTTGCCGAAGGCGATGGCGAGAGCGCAGCTGGCGGCGAAGAGGGCGAAGGTGAAGGCGGCGGCGGCCTCCTAGATGAAGACACACTCGAAGCCATTGAACGCTCACAGCGCCGCGCCGGAAGCGCACTAGATGATGGCAACGAAACCCGCGCGATCCGCAATCAGCAACAAGCAACACGTCAGCTACGCGAACTTGCAGAAGGGCTCGCCGAAAACTTGGATGAAGCCCGCGCTGCCCGGCTCGGTGAAAACCCGCAAGGCAGCGGCGGCGACCAAACCGATCCATTCGGCAACGCCACCAATGGCGCTGTCGACGATAGCGATTCAGTCGACATACCCGACGCTGGCGAACGCCAGCGCGCGAAAGATATCCTAGACGAACTCCGCAAACGCTACGGCGAAACGCCTGACGAGGAAGAGCGCGAGTATTTAGAGCGACTGCTGGATCGGTTTTAAAAGGCGCTTGCAGCTAAGACCATGTCTTCTTTGGGTAAGAGGAGACGTTAGCGATCGGACAAGGAAGGGCGGCTATCGCCTCAAAGAGGACATTCGATATCAACGCACCAAGTGGCGCAAACTTGCCAAAGCCGCTGGAACAGCCGGTGGTCATTGCTGTCATCTCGAAACCCCATCTTTCTTTTGTAGACTCTGATCAACAAAAAACGCCCCTAATGTCAGTAGCATAAGGACAAAGGGTGCCGCGATCATACCCGATTGCAGGTCACGTGGAACCGATCCAGTGAAGCCGATCCAAGCCAGAGCAATTGCGGTCGTGATCAAAAGTACAAGAGCGTA
>JAQWGO010000064.1 GCA_029238175.1 Henriciella sp.
ATAGCGACCTTAGGGCGTCCATTGGCTTTCACTGCCTGTATCCGCATCCAGTCTCGAGGTGAGAAATCGCTCTCTTCGAGTTCTTCCTCGTGGTGCTTCCCTGAGGTTCTCAAAGCGTTCTCTAGGGTGACTCTGAGCCAATCATCATAATCAGTTTCTTCGTAAGGTCCGCCTAGGCGTCCTTGCTGGCCATCCAAGAACTCATTCTTGCGCGCCCAATGGTAAGCGTCATCTGCAAGATCGAAGGCGGCAACATCAGCGCCTACCAAGAGCGCGGCCTTGCGTATCTCTGAGTCTGTCTGTCGTTCGTACCTAGAGGCTATGGCAGTGGCCTGAGCTGCGTTTCTATCGCCATGGGCAACGTCCATACCCAGAGAGATCATCCATTCGCGTTTACCGATGGTGTCTTTGAGTTGATCAGGGACGCGGCGGCGGAAATAATACTTCCCGTTTCGGTTCACCAGATAGGGCACATTCACTCTCAATTTTCCTGCTCCGTGTAACAGAGCGTGTGACAGCTTTAGGGTCATAACCCTAGTAAACACTGTAGTTAAAGGGATATTTCAGGGAAAAGTGGCTCCGCGAGTAGGACTCGAACCTACGACCGATCGATTAACAGTCGATTGCTCTACCAACTGAGCTATCGCGGAACACTGAAGCGCCTCATTATCAAACCGGGTTTCCTTGTCAAACGTGGAATCTCAGCTTTTTGATAAAAAAATGGCGGGACATAGTCCCGCCGAGGCATTGGGTGATGGTGGGTGTCTCCAATAAGAGACGTTTAACCGTTTCGCGCAAAATGGTTAACAGGAGTTAAACGTTTTCGAAAAGGTTTGATAATCAGTGTGAATAAGTGGTTATCAAATGCAGTTTGCGCCCATTTGGGGCGACTAACCGAAATGAATGTTAGGATTGGAGGCCCCGACCAGAATCGAACTGGTGTTCACGGATTTGCAATCCGCTGCGTAACCACTCCGCCACAGGGCCGCCGAAGTGAGGCGTGTCTTTAGCATGACTTGTGGATGTTGCAATCGGGTAAAATGATTAAGAGCATTTGGTCGTATTGTGCGATATGAAAGCTGTGCTATTGCGCGGCAACAGACTTTATAGAGAAGGGCCCATTATGGACTTCGCAAAACAGCGTCAGATCATGGTCGACTCACAGGTTCGTGTGAACGATGTCACAACGCCGGGCGTCGTTTCCGCCTTCCTTAGTATTCCGCGCGAAGTGTTTGTGCCTAAGGCGATGCAGGCCAGTGCCTATGCTGAGTATGAGATTGAAACCGGTGAAAACCGTGCGATGTGGACACCGCGCGACCTCGGCAAGATGCTGCGGGCGCTAGAAGCGCAAGATAGCGATGTAAGCCTCGTTATTGGTGCTGGTGCTGGTTATTCGGCGGCACTGTTAGGTCACATGACAGAGGCTGTGATTGCCTTGGACGATGATGAAGCGTTGGTCGATGCGATGACTGAGCGATTCGCGAAGATCGGAATGGACGAGGCGGTTGCTGTTCAAGGTGACATCGCGGTGGGCCTGCCAGAACAGGGGCCGTTCGATGTGATTCTGATTGCCGGTATGGTTGAAGATGTACCGCAGGCTTGGTTGGATCAGCTTTCTGAGGGCGGACGCATGGGTGTGGTCGTGGCCAAGGGGCGTTCGCTTGGACAGGTTCGCATTTATAAGCGGGCGGGCGACACATTCTCTTTCCGCGATGCGTTCGAATGCTGCCCGCCAGTTTTGCCCGGGTTTGAAAAGAAAGCGGCGTTCGTTTTTTAGGCCGACTGACTTTCTAGATTCTCTCCATCCGGTTTACCGAGTGTGCCTTTGTCTGGATCAGGCAGAAGTTGGCTAGGTTGAAAGCCTTGACCGGTAGCTTCGGCAATTAGCTCAGCTGAGCGCGTCTCGACGGCTTCAGTTAGGCGTTTCATAACCTCATCTTTCGGCAACCCGGCTGGGATCGGTTTAAGAAACTCCAAAACGGCTGTGCCGGGTGTTTTCTTGATATCTTCCTGTTCCCAAAAACAATTCAGGTTGGTGGCCACTGGAACGATAGGGACATTCATAGCTTTAGCCATATGCCAAACGCCGGGCTTGTATCGAAAGTGGAAGCCCTTCGGCGCGAGATGGCCCTCTGGATAGATCAGGACACGGCGACCTTCGTCTGCGGCGCGCTTCATACCAACAGCGAGGCTGCTGGCTTTCTTTTCCCCGCCGCCACACGTGTCGATGACGATTGCGCCGAGTTTACGAAGGATGCCGCCAACGAGCGGGAATTTTTCAAGGTGGTCACCTGTGACAAAGGCCATGCCTTTGACTTCCGGGTAGATCATGAAGCCGTCGCCCCAGCTGGAATGCTTCGCCGCGATGACGAATGGACCGTCCGGCAAGTTCTCACGCCCACGCACATCTTTCTTGATACCGCATATGAGGCGCAAAGCGAGATTTAGCGCCCGCGTGTAACTGCGGATGATGAGTGTGACCGGACCGCGCCCAGGGAGGGCGAGGAAGGGGAGCGATACAATCACGTAGATTGCGGATAAGAGGTAATATACCCCGGTGAAAATGATGCCGCGGATCATGAGAAATCTCCTAAGTGGCGTCGTCTATTTCTGGTGGATGATTGCCAGTATGGCGCGTGTGAACGCTTCGATATGCTGGCTAAATGGGCCGGGAAGGCGGTTGTAGATTTTGTTCTGGCCTGATTGCATAACGACGCCGAGGCACATCGCGGCTGTAACAGCCGGATCGCCATCTGGAATATCGCCATTCTTCATCATCATATCGAGCAGTTTTTCGAGCACCGAAACCGGATCATCTTCGCGCTTGGTGTCGTGCGGCAGGAAGCGGTTGAGCGACACAAGGTGAAAGCTAAACAGGAGCCAATCCTCATCCGCAAGTTGACAGTATGCGGTCACGGCGCGGCGTACTTTCTCTTCAATACTGCCCGCCTCCATGAAGGCAGCCATCATCATTTCGCCGAGGCGATTGTGCGTTTCCATGAAGAGGGCGAGCGCAAGCTCGTCTTTGCCCTTATAGTGGCGGTAGAGTGCGCCCTCAGAAACGCCAGCTTCATCCGCGATCTCGCGTGTCGTCGCGGCATCAACGCCTTCGCTGACAAATAGCTTTAGCGCGGCACGTTCAATTTTGGGCCGGGCGTTTCTAGCGCGTGGGCGCTTTGATTCTGTAGCCTGCATGGGGCAAGTCTCCAATTTGTGAGCGTTTGATAACATAATCGATCTTCGCGCACAAGTGATTAAATGATCACAAATTTGAATTGACCCCTGCGAAGGCTTAGGCACACTAAGAAAAATAGAATAGGGAGAACACGGCTATGGCGGACGGACACGCACCAGTTTCGGCGAAGTTTAAAGAGATGCTGGAAGGCACTAAAGAGGACTGGGATATTATCGCAGACCACGCCAAAGGCTTTAACAAAGGTCTCGCCAAACGCGTTCTTGACCATTTGCGCCTTCTGGATGGCGACTATGGCGGCTTTCCGATCGACCGCCTGACGCATTCTTTACAGACGGCGACGCGGGCGCACCGTGACGGCCGTGATGAGGAATACGTTGTCTGCGCTTTGCTGCATGATATTGGCGATACGCTTGGCAGCTATAATCACCCTGATGTTGCTGCTGCGATCCTGAAACCATTTGTGTCAGAGCAAAACCATTGGATGGTGGCCAATCACGGGGTGTTCCAAGGGTATTACTTCTTTGAGCACCTTGGGCTGGATAAGAATATGCGGGATAATTTTAAAGATCACCCGCATTACGAATACACCGCGCAGTTCTGTCACCTTTATGATCAGGCCGCATTTGACCCGGACTATGAAAGCGAACCGCTTGAGTTCTTTGAACCAATGGTGGAACGGCTGTTCGGTGCGCCGAAAAACTCGATGTATTTGAAAGCGATGCAAGACTAGCCTGATTCTGTCCCCACAAGTCTAAGAGGTCGCCCTACTTGAAGTATCGGGCGAACCTCTTGATATGCGGTTGATTGAACGCACTCGCCTAATTGCTAAAGGCAGGGTGCACCGATATACGAGCGCAATTGTTTTAATGAAGGTTGACCTTTTGATGCGTAAATTCTTCTCTCTCGTTCTTGCTGCATCTGTTGCAGCGCCAGCAGCTTTGGCTCAGGAAGCGGCACCAGCCGGTGGCGGCTTGATGCAAAGCCTGATCATGTTTGTCCCGCTTATTTTGATCTTTTATTTCCTGCTGATCCGTCCGCAGCAACAAAGACAGAAAAAGCATCGCGCGATGCTCGATGCGATGAAAAAGGGCGACACAGTCGTCACGGCTGGCGGCTTGGTTGGTAAAATCATCAAAGTTTCTGAAACTGAAGTGACTGTTGAACTCGCTAAAGATGTTCGTGTCACTTCGATGAAGGGCATGATTGCTGACGTTCGCGACAAGAATGCGCCTGTAGCTGCTAACGACTAATACAAGGGCGATATCGCCATGCTGAACTTCCCCATTTGGAAAGTTGCTTTGATTTCTCTGGCCTTGTTCTGGGGCGCTATTCTGGCGCTGCCAAACTTGTTGTCAGACGGTTTTATGGGCATTGAACCACGTCAGGTTTCTGACCCAACCAATGAAGTTGCTGTTGCTGCATATGAGCAGCAGCTCAGCGAGGCGAACGATTCTTGGTGGTTCCTGCCAAATAGTAAGGTGAACCTTGGTCTTGACCTTCAGGGCGGTGTGTACCTGCTGATGGAGATTGATCCTGCTGAGGTCGCCGAGAACCGCTTGGAAGTCATTCAGCGTGATGTGGTTGCTTCGCTGAACAAAAATCCACTTGTGCCGCGCCAGATTGCACAGACCGGTGACCGCGTAACGATCACCTTGCTCGGCGATGACCTTTCAGGGGATATGGCCGAAGCGAAGCAGCGTTTGAACCGCTTGAATCCTACGATTGGGACGACGCAAACCAAACTGTTTGAAGTGAGTGAAACAGGTGAAAACCTTCTACAGCTCACCGTGCCGAGTGGCGCACGTACAGCTCTTGCCCAAGACGCACAGTCGAAAATGATGACAATCGTTCGCCGCCGGATTGATCCGGACGGGGTTTCAGAGATCTCGATCACACCCCAAGGTGATAATCGTATTATTCTTGAGGCGCCGGGCGAAGCAGACCCTAAACGTATTAAAGACATTTTGAGCCAAGCTGGACGACTAACGTTTAATATGGCGAACCTTGACCCGTCGGCGATCCGCCGCGCGGTTGAGACGGGTCGTTCTCCCGGGTTTGATATGGTTACCGATGCGAGATCCGGAACCACTGTGCTTGTTCGGTCAATCCCGGAGCTAACCGGTGCAGACATTGCCAGCGCGAACCGCGGCTTTGATGAAGCGAACATGCCAGCGGTCAACTTCCGTCTCAATAACACCGCGGCAACGAAGTTCTACAATCTGACCCGCAGCAATCGAAACAAGAACTTTGCCATTGTCTTGGATGGTGTAGCGATGTCTACTCCGGTCATCCGCGAGCCTATTCCGGGCGGCAGCGTTCAGATTTCAGGCGGTAACTTCACGATCGAAGAAGCCGATGACCTTGCCGCGATTATTGAAGCAGGTGAGCTTCCAGCCAAACTAAACTTCCTTGATGAGCGCACGGTTGGTCCGACGCTTGGTCAGGAATCAATTGATGCTGGTGCGCGCGCCAGCATGATCGGGATCATTCTGGTCGGTATTTTCATGGTTCTAGCTTATGGCTTGATTGGTGGTTTTGCGGTTGGTTCGCTTATTGCCAATATAGTTTTGATCGTTGGGGCGCTGTCTGGGTTCGGTGCAACGCTGACGCTGCCGGGCATTGCGGGCATCATTCTAACGATTGGTATGGCGGTGGATGCGAACGTGATTGTGTTTGAGCGTATCCGTGAAGAGCAAGCGTCTGGCCGATCGCCAGCCACTGCTATTCAGGCAGGGTATGAACGCGCATTCTCAGCCATTTTGGATGCGAACGTTACGACCTTCATTGCGGCGTCTATTCTTTACCTTGTTGGGTCCGGCCCGGTTAAAGGCTTTGCGGTCACGCTCGCCATTGGTATTATCACGTCCGTGTTTACGGCCTTCGTTGTGACCCGCTGGTTCACTGTCATGTATCTCAAATCGTTCCGCCCTAAGCGGCTGGCGATGTAAGGAAGGACTGAACCCATGCTATTACGTGTTTGGCCTGAGAATACTCAAGTCGGCTTTATGAGCCTTCGCCATATTGCTCTTGTTCTATCGGTTGGGTTGCTGCTTGCGTCTGCTGCGCTTCTGGCGACGAAAAGCCTGAACTTCGGTATCGACTTCGCCGGCGGCGCGGTGATTGAGATCGAGCAGCCTGATGATATTTCTGCGGATGATATCCGGAATGCGGTCAGCCCGTTGATTGTGGGCGAGGTTCAGGTGAACTCAGCGCGCGGAACGGGCGCGGATGCGCCGCAGATCGCGGTCGTGCGGTTTAAACCACAGCCACCAATAGATGGTGAAACAGCTGATGAAGCTCAAAACCGGGCTGGAGACGAGGTAAGTGCTGCGCTTCGCACTTTGGTCGATGGAGATCGCACGGGTGATGATGTTCGGTTCAGTTTACGGTCTGAAGCCTCGGTAGGGCCGAAAGTGTCAGCTGAACTTTTCCGTTCAGGCGTCATGGCGCTGACGGTCGCTCTGCTCTTGATGATGGTCTATATCTCGTTCCGGTTCCAATGGCAGTATGCGCTTGGCGCTGTTGCGGCGCTGTTCCACGATATCATCCTGACTATGGGGATGTTCTCGCTTACTGGGTTTGAGTTTAACCTTGCTACAATCGCCGCTCTTCTGACGATCGTTGGTTATTCGATGAACGATACTGTCATCGTGTTTGACAGGGTTCGTGAAGAAGCTCGTAAGTATAAGAAGCTCGAGCTGAACAAGGTTGTCGATCTTGCGATTAACGCGACCATGTCACGTACGCTTTTGACTTCTGGAACGACGCTGCTTGCGCTTCTCTCGATCTTCCTGTTTGGCGGACCGGTTCTTAAGGGCATGAGCTTTGCGCTGATCTTTGGTGTGATCGTTGGTACCTATTCGTCGATCTTCGTCGCGTCAGCGGTTGTTCTGCTTCTTGGTATTGATCGCGGCGACAAGCCTAAGCGTGAGGTCGACGGCTTCCAAGGCGTCTCTTAGTTTTCTAAACGAGACTCGACTTGGACTTCTAAAGCATCGCAGACGGCGTCAACGATTTCGTCTGCAGCTTTGCCCATTCCGGCCGCGCGGGTTGCCTGAACGTGTAGGTTTATCAAGGCAGCATCAGCCATCAGATCATCGCTACCAATCGTTAGGCGTTGCAGTGATCCTGTGACACGCGTGAGAGCGCCGCCGCCATAAGCGCCAGATGCGCCGAGTAGATCGTGGATCGCGGCAGCGAAGTTTGACTTCGCTTCATCTGAACCTGATGTATTGCAAACTTGCGACCAAGCGTCAGCAAGTCGATCTAGGTCTTTCTGTTTCCATTCCGCTAAATCGACTTTCGGACGCTCGCGTTCGGCGTCCAAGGTCTGTCTAACTTGCTTTTCTTGGCCGCCCATAACTCTTGAAATATCCAGAGTTGGCGTTGCGACCGCCTCTTTGCGAGGCTTTAAGAAACGACTGAAAATAGATTTTGCCATACGCTCTATGTAGCGGACTAGGCTTAA
>JAQWGO010000115.1 GCA_029238175.1 Henriciella sp.
CGATTATGCCTTTGATCGCCAAGCTTGGTTTGAACGGTTATCAGGCGTTGGATACGTCCAAGGGCGCTGCCGTGGAGGAACGCTTGGGCAGCCAACCAAGAAGTTAGATCAGTTTAATTTGTGGGTCGCAAAGCAAAGGCGCTCGTTGGCCCATTATGTTAACGGCGTTGCTGGTGAACGAGCAGGGGGCTTTGCCGCCGCGCTGACGTCCGGTGATCGCAGCTTTATGGATGCGCGTGATCAAGAGGCTCTTCGTGGATCTGGGTTAGCACATCTACTCGCCATTTCAGGCCTCCATATGGGGATCGTTGGCGGCCTCGTGTTTTTCATGGTCTGGCGAACGCTTGCACTCATCGAGCCACTTGCACTGCGATACACTGTCCGAAAGCCTGCGGCCATGGCAGCGTTGATGGCAAGCCTCGCATACTTGATTGTGTCTGGCGCAAGCGTGTCAACTCAACGAGCATTCATTATGGCCTTGGCCTTGTTTGGAGCGGTGATCTTTGATCGCGCGGCCCTAAGCCTCCGTTCGCTCTCAATTGCGATGATTGCAGTTATTATTCTGGCGCCTTGGAGTGTGCTGACACCCGGTTTTCAAATGTCATTTGCTGCAACAGGTGTGCTGATTGCTTCGTATGAAGCGTGGCAGAGACGGCAGCGAGAGACTCAAGGCAAGCCGCGAAGAGGGGCTGTGTTTTGGATGAAATCCTTAGTCGTGACGTCCACTGTGTCGAGTTTAGCGACGATGCCGTTCGCGCTTTATCATTTTGACCGCGTTGCAGGCATGGGCTTGATCGCAAATCTATTCGCGATGCCAATCATTTCTCTGCTGAGTGCACCGTTTGCGGGCGCGGCGATGGTGCTTGCGCCGCTCGGCTTGAGTGAATACCCGATACGTGCTTTCGGCGCGTCACTGGAAGCCGTGCTCTGGGTTGCACATACGTTCAGTGGCGAAGCTTCTGGCGGCACCCGGATTGGCAAAGCGATGCCGGCGGCCAGTCTTTGTTTCCTCGCGGGGGCGTTAGTAGGGGCTTGTGTCTTCAGAGGTGTTCGGGCGCGGCTGAGCGTCGCAATGGCTGGAACGGTAATTGGTGCCAGCATATGGGGGCTTGGCTCCTCAGCGGCTATTCACTGGGCGCCTTCCGGCGAAGTATTCCTCGTTAATGCTGGCGGTAATGTTGAACGTGTTGCTGTATTAAAGGGTGACGGTTTAGCACCGCTTCGATTTAGCGATATGAGCGTATCAAGCACGTGCGAGAATTCAGAATGCGTTCGAAAGGTTTCTGGGAGGACAATCTTAATCTCCACGTCTGCAAACATGCGTTGCGACGCTCTGGACGGCGTGGATGTTCTGCTGCGCGCGATACCTAACGTATGCGCAATTCCAGAAACGCCGACGGTCATGGAATGGAGCGATGTTCAAACAGAGAATGGTGTCACGCTAAATCTAAAGCGCAACGCCATTAAAAGCATATCAAACCACCGTGCGATCGGCGACCCTGGCGTTTATGCTCAAATTAATCGTACTTACGAACGAGAGCGACCAACCGCCCCTGAACCCGAACTCTGTCCGGTCCAAAAATTCGTGTCTCGTAAGCTGGATTGGCAGCTTCAAGGGCTACGGAATCACCCTTCTTCCGTAGCCGCTTCAGTGTCGCTTCTTCTTCGTCGATAAGCGCAACAACAATATCACCTGAATTTGCACTGTCCGTCCGCCGCAAGATAACGATGTCGCCATCAAGGATCCCCGCGTCGATCATAGAGTCGCCTTTTACTTCCAAGGCATAATGGTTCTCGCTATCCGCAAAATCGACCGGAGGCGTAACCCGATCAACCTCATTTTGGATGGCGGCGATTGGGACGCCGGCGGCGATTCTGCCGAGGACTGGGATGGAATTGTCGGCCATGCGGGGCTTTTGTGAGCCGACGACACTGGGTCGGAAAGCTTGGCGGCCACGCGGCGGTGCAGTTGGTGTAACCGCTTCCGGCATTTTCAGAACTTCGAGGGCCCGGGCGCGGTTAGCGAGGCGTCGGATAAAGCCGCGTTCTTCCAGTGCAACGATCAGGCGGTGAATACCAGATTTTGACGCCAAGTTTAGCGCCTCTTTCATCTCATCAAATGAGGGGGAAACACCATCGGCCTTGATGCGTTCATGGATGAAGAGGAGCAGCTCTTTTTGTTTGGACGTCAGCAAGGATTTTCTCCGATTTTACGAATCTGTTCTGCTTTTGTTTATTCGCCTTATGTTCTTTTGTCAAACGCAGCGTATTCTTCACGCAGAATGCTCATAATGTTTGTGTTCCAGTATGTGCCGCGAATGGGCGTCGACTTCCGGCGCGTCCCCTCCAGAACGAAACCGGCTTTCTCATAAACGTGGCTAGCGGCTGCATTGTGATCATAAACGCGCAATTCCACACGATTTATGTCCGCGCGTTCAAACGCTTTATCCACAGCCATTTTGACCATTGGCAGAGCGAGTTTCTGCCCCCGCACGGCAGGGTCTAAGCCAATTCGACCCAGAACGGCCTGCTGTGTCCGCTCATTATACGTGATCTGAACATGGCCGATCACGGTTTCGAGGGCGTCGCAAACCGCCCATATTTCCCGCACGGGCCGAGGGCCGCGATGGTCCTTCATGAGCATACGAAGATCAATAGATTCAAACGGATAGGGCATGCTCTCGCCGGCCCAAAGGAGAACGTCTTCTTCAGATTTGAACCAGTTTTTTAGCTGAGCGAAATTGCTCTTTTCAAATTTGCGGAGGCGCAGGCTCATGTCGCGGCGCGCAAAGCAGCAACATGCGTTTGACGGTCAGGTCGCTTCATCAGGCTTTCCCCGATGAGGAAACGTTTTGCCCCCGTTTTTCGAAGTCGCGAAATATCCTCTGTTTCTGAAATGCCGCTTTCACTGATTAAGTGTCGATCGGGCGGCACCATGCTTGCCAAACGCTCTGTTGTGGCCAGATCAGTTTGCATAATTTTGAGGTCGCGATTGTTGATGCCGATGAGTTTTGACGGCAGTTTTAGCGCGCGTTCCAGCTCAGCGGCGTCATGTGTTTCGATTAATACATCCATACCAAGATCGCTGGCAGATTGAACTAAATCGAGGGCCAAAGCGTCATCCGTGCAGGAGAGAATAACGAGGATAGCGTCGGCCCCCATCGCGCGGGCTTCGGCGACTTGGATCGTGTCGATCATAAAGTCTTTTCGGAGCATTGGGATGCTAACCGCTTGTCGGATTGAAATAAAATCCGCCGCACTTCCGCCAAAGCTTGGACCATCCGTCAGAACCGACAAACAGGCCGCGCCGCCTGTCTGGTATTCGGCGGCGATATCGGTCGGATTGGCCCCCGGTAATATGTCACCTGCGGAGGGGGATTTGCGCTTTAACTCACAAATTAGGGCGTTCTCACCGCCAGATGCAACCCCGGTTAAAGCCGATTCAAACCCGATTGGTGCAGGAAGCAGACCAGATTGGTGCAGGAATTCTTGCGTTGAGTGATCGCGCTTAATCGCGGCGACTTCATCACGTTTATATTCGACGATTCTATCTAGGGCGGTGCTCATACAGCGCCTTTAGAAGCCGCCACGAGTTTCGACAAGGTCGCGAGGCCTACGCCGCTATCAATTGCCGCGCTGGACATGTCTGCTCCGGTTTTCAGATCGCTTGCTAGGCCAAGGATGTGCAGGCCAGCCGCAGCGTTTAAAATGACGGCGTCACGGAAGGGGCCGGGGCGGCCTTCGAGGAGTTCGCGAATGGCGAGGGCGTTATCGTCTGGTTTGCCGCCGGTGAGAGATTTTAGGCCGTGAGACGTTAAGCCAGCGTCTTGAGGCGTGATGGTCAGCTCTGTCAGTTGTCCATCGCGGACTTCAATGACTTGCGTCTCACCCGCGATGGACAATTCATCAATTGCGGTGCCGTCAGTATCAACGCCGTTGACGACCCAAGCGCGGGTAATGCCAAGATCACGCAGCGCCTCGGCCATGGGGCGTAGCCAACGGGCCTCATAAACGCCGAGGATTTGATGTGTAGCACTGGCCGGGTTTGAGAGCGGGCCGAGCAGGTTGAAGATGGTGCGGATGCCGAGGCTAGCGCGGACGGGGGCGACGTGGCGCATGGCGTTGTGATGGCTGCGCGCGAAGAGGAAACCGACGCCTGCGGTCTCAACGCAAGCGCGGAAACGATCTTCGGTGAGGTCGAGTTCTACGCCAAGCGCTTCGAGCACATCGGCGCTGCCTGTCTTTGGCGGAACGGAGCGGTTGCCATGCTTGGCCACGGTGCCGCCCGCCGCGGCGATGACAATTGCTGAAGCTGTGGAGGTGTTGAGACTGGTCCAACCAAGCCCGCCGGTGCCGCATGTGTCGAGCGTGTTGCCGGGCAGGTCGATTGTTCGCGCATTCCCACGCATGACTTTCGCGCCTGCGAGGAGTTCCGCGCCGGTCTCCCCGCGCACCGCGAGGCCCATGAGGAATGCGCCGATTTGCTCGGACGGCACTTCGCCGGACAGGATAGACATGAAGGCGGCTTCAAGTTCGCTCGCGGTGAGGGCGTTGCCAGAGGCGAGGGCTTTTAGGGTGGGGGATAGGGAGGTCATGGTTTTCTGATAACGCGGCTGGGTAGATGTGCCTAGATGCATGGTGCCATGTGCACGATTCTATGATTTCTGTTTTCGGCGTCAAAGCGGACTTTGTACTTATATATTTCGCAAAAGTCGTTCAGAATGGTTGGATGATTGATGCAGAAGTTAAATGGGTCGACTGGGTTGATGATTTGCCAACAGATCAATCCAAACCCAACATGATTGCCATAACAGCGGGTATCGGTTCGATCGGCTCGGAGGCGGCTGACAATTTCAAGGTATTGGTTTGCAATCCTGAATGGGTGGCGCAACAGGTAGTCGCGAACAGTG
>JAQWGO010000138.1 GCA_029238175.1 Henriciella sp.
CCGCCAAATTTGCGGTGATCAGTTCGCGTGTTTCCGGGTCATCTTCTGTACCTTCATACAGCGCGTGTAACCAATCAGGCAGGCTCGCGCCGCAAAGTTTCGAGATACGCTTCAGGCCATTGAAGTTCGGCTGTAGCATGATGCCTGGCACGATTGGCATATGAACGCCGCCTGCGCGTGCGCGGTCCAAAAACGTCAAATAGGTTTCGGGTTCAAAGAAGAATTGTGTGATTGCACGGTCGGCGCCCGCGTCCTGCTTCGCTTTTAAGAAAGCTATATCAGCGTCCCAGCCATGGCTGTCAGGATGCTGTTCAGGATAACAAGACACGCTGATTTCAAAACGCACGTCCGGGCCGACATTGTGATCGCGGATACCTTCGATCAAATCAACACTGTCGCGGTAACCACCTGGATGCTGTTCAAACTTTTCGCCCATTCCGCTGGGAGGGTCACCGCGAAGCGCAACGAGATGGCGTACGCCTGCATTCCAGAAATCTTCTGCAACCTGCAGCACTTCTTCTTTCGTTGCGCCAACGCATGTTAGATGAGCGGCCGGTGTTAGTGCTGTATCTTGCGCAATCTTGGCGACCGTTTTCTGTGTGCGATCACGCGTAGAGCCTCCCGCGCCATAGGTCACAGATACAAAGTTAGGCGCCATCGGTGAAAGCCGAGCAACGCTTTCCCATAGTTTAGCTTCCATCTTGTCCGTTTTGGGCGGAAAGAATTCAAAAGAAACATTGGGGGCAGGGCTAGTTTGCTGCGCGGCGATGGACAGGGCGCTCATGCGGCGGCCTCCTGTTGGTTGGCGGGCTGAAGGGCGGTCCAGATATAAACGGCTAACCCTTGCTCAAGTGTTTTTGGGGGATCAAATCTATGCGGCTCTTGCAGTGCGAGACCGGTTTGCTCGGCCCAGCCGAGCATATCCTTGTGTCGAATGCCGAGGCGGCGATGACCATGTTCCCCGCGAAGGAAATCTAATTTATGCGGCGCGAAATCTACAACGAGCAGCTTTCCACCCGGGCGCAGAATGCGGGATGCTTCGGCAAGAACTGTTTCTGGGCTTTCAACAAAGTGCAGAACTTGGTGAATGATAACTAGGTCTGCGCAATTCGTTTCGAATGGTGTGGCTGTGACATCACCTTGGCGAACGCTGGCATTATTCGTTCCCGATTTTGTTAGGTTTGCGCGCGCGACTGTGAGCATTTGGTGCGATTGGTCGAGGCCTTCGACCTCAGAAGCGAATGGCGAGAATAGCGTTAGCATTCTGCCTGTACCCGTTCCTAAGTCGATAACGCGTTGAAATGGCCCGTGACCTGCGGCTTCCATCAAGGCGCCTTCAATGTCAGCGGTCGGATAATGCTGAGCTCGGATTTGGTCCCATTTTTCAGCAATGTTAGAAAAATATGTATTGGCTGACGCGGTGCGGTCTTGCCGAACGGCGTTTAGAGCAAGCCTATCTTTTTCAAATTCTTCTTTTGATATGTCGAGATCTGCAAATATGGCCTCGAGCAGACGATTGACCCAACCTTTGCGTGCGGCGCGGTAAAAGACCCAAGACCCTTCAGGAAGGCGCTCGACTAAACCTGCATTTGTAAGTGTTTTAAGGTGGTGGGATAGTCGCGGTTGGCTTTGTTCAAGGATTTGAACAAGCTCGCCAACAGCCAAGTCGCCTTTCCGCAACAGCGCCAAAATCCTCAACCGGGTTGGCTCCCCGGCTGCTTTCAAGGCATCTGTGATAAGATTAGGTGACGTGCTCATAAAATCATATAAACAATCATTTATATGATTTGCAAGACTGATCGTGTGCAAACTCAGATAAGTGGAATGCGATATTTATGTGGTCCTTTCGCAACACATCTCGTGCATAGGTGTTGTTCACAATAGGTTTAGTTGAATTATGCCAACAAGGCACTCATATCGCCTGTCGATAACAAGGACGACATATTATGCGCGTAGCATTCGCAATATTTAGTGCAGCACTTTCGCTGACGGCTTGTGCCACGACAGGTGTCGAGCAGGATAATTCGACAGTTTATGATCCACTGGAGGGTTGGAACCGTGGAGTATACGGTTTTAACGAGAGCGTTGATAAAGCCGTTCTTGAGCCGGTTGCCAAAGGTTATCGCGCCGTGACCAACGAGCCTGTTCGCGGCGGTGTCTCCAATTTTCTGAGTAATTTGAACCAGCCTGTTGTCTTCGCCAACACTGTATTACAAGGCAAGCCCGGCGCAGCGATTGAAACAGCGACTCGCTTTGTTCTTAATACGACCGTCGGCATTGGCGGTATTTTTGACCCTGCATCAGGTTTGGAAGTCCCAAAGCATAGAGAAGATTTTGGACAAACTCTTGGAACCTGGGGTGTGAAACCGGGGCCATACTTGATGATGCCCTTTATGGGGCCAAGCAATCTGCGCGATGCGCTCGGTGGTGGCATAGACAGAGCCTTTGATCCAATGAGTTATGCTACATTTGAGGGCGATACAGCGTTTCGAGTAAGCACTGGTGTCGCAGGCGCATTGAGCGCGCGTGAGAGCTTGATTGAACAAATCGAAGTTTTGCGTGAACAACCTGAGCCATACATCGCGCTGCGCCGGAATTACTCACAGCAAAGAGCTGCCGCGATTAGAGATGGCAGAGTACAAGAAGACCCGTTCCAAGATTTGCCTGAATTTGATGATTATGATTTCGGCGACGAAGAAACTGAAGAATAGGAAACATCATGACCTCCCGGAAATTACTCCTATCAGCCGCCATGTTCGTACTAGCAGCGACGCCAGCTTTTGCTGATGCGACGACTGAAGAATATGTGCGCACGAACGCGAATGACGTGCTGGCATCATTGAATGCACCCGGTGTCACGCCGGAAAACCGTCGCTTACAATTCCAAGAATACATGGACCAGTTTGCGAACCTTGATGCCGTTGCAAAATTTGCGATTGGCAAATACTCGAAACGGTTCGATGAGGAAGAGTTGGACGCGTATGTTGCGTCATTCCGGGCCTATGCGCTCGCGGTGTACGAGTATTACTTCAATGCTTATAAGGGCAAAGACGTAAAGGTTACTGGCTCAACTGACCGGACGACACGCGATTCAATTGTTGATACGAAGATCGTGCGTGAAGATGGCGAAGAGATGGATGTTCGCTGGCGTGTTCTGAACCGTGGCGGCAAATATCAAGTGGTTGATATCGCTCTAAACGCGGAAGGTAATCTGATCTGGTTGGGAATTGAACAGCGCGCGCAGTTCATGTCTGTCTTGGATAAGAATAACGGCTCGTCTGCAGCGCTGATCAACAAGATTGATAGCATGACGGCTGACTTGGTTTCACGCCGTGGTACTGAAGCACTGGATTAGAGCGCGTTGTCGAATTGCGGGTTGAAAAGGGGCTTTACGGCCTCTTTTTTAGTTCCGGTAGCACGTATCGGCTGAACAGGTCGCATTCGGCGATGTGGGGATAGCCGGAGAATATAAAGCTATCAAAACCCATGGCTTCATAGCGCCTAATCTTAGCGAGAACTTGATCAGGATCGCCGACGATCGCTGCGCCGCAGCCTGATCTTGCGCGCCCGATACCGGTCCAGAGGCCATCTTCGACAAAGCCCTCATCATCAGCGTTGTCGCGTAGCTCAGCCTGCTTGCGCACGCCGTAGGTCTGGGTGTCTAGGCTCTGATTGCGGATCGCTTCGCCTTGTTGTGCGTCGAAGTGAGACATCAGACGGTGGCAACGTTGGCGCGCCTCTGTTTCTGTCTGTCCGATAACGATATGGGCACGGTAACCGTAACGGATCGCGCGGCCTTCAGCAGCCGTTCGCTCTTTTATATCGTCTAGAATAGCTTTGACCTTGTCTTCCGTGCTTGGCCACATCAAGAAGACGTCAGCGGCTTTGGCAGCAACGTCGAGCGCTGGTGGTGACAAGC
>JAQWGO010000003.1 GCA_029238175.1 Henriciella sp.
AACCACATCAGATGTACCCGCAGTAAGGTACATGTAGACGACAGCGGCCAGCATGAAGAGCGACCCGAGCAGCGTATAAAGGAAGAACTTGAACGAGGCGTAGAAACGATCTGCGCCGCCCCAAACACCGATGATAATGAACATCGGGATCAGGCCAGCCTCAAAGAACACATAGAACAGCACCAGATCGAGCGCAGCGAAAACGCCGATCATGAATGTTTCAAGTACGAGGAAGGCAACGATGTATTCGGTCAAGCGGTGCTTGATTGAGCCGATACTTGCGATCAGCGCGATCGGCGTCAGGAATGTTGTGAGCATGATGAGCAGCAAAGACATGCCATCAACGCCCATTTTGTATTGAATACCTGCATACCAGCTGGCTTCTTCAACCATTTGGTAGCCGCTTGCGCCGCTATCAAAACCGAAGAACATCACAACCGAAACAAGGAAGGTCGCGACTGAAAAGAGCAGACCCGCATACATGACGCGGTTATCTTCGCTGCCATCCGGCTTAACTTGCTCACCCGTCAAAGCGCGGACGAGAAGGATCAGTATCGCACCCGCTAAAGGCAGGAACGTCACTGCAGAGAGAATTGGGAAATCCATTAGCCCGCGCCTCCGCTGCGCCAGAACAGTATTGCGCCGAAGACTAAGGCCGCCCCCAGAATTACAAACGCGTAGTGATAAAGGTATCCGGTGTGCATCGCGGAAAGACGACGCGAGGTCCACTTAACAAGGCTTGCAACACCGTCAGGGCCAGCGCCATCAAGCACTTTCTTATCGCCCTTCCAGAACGTATCGCCAAGCCACGCCGACCCTTTGATAATTGTCGCCTGATAAATCTCATCGAAGTACCATTTGTTGGCAAACAAGCTGTGGAGTGGGCCGCCACTATCGGCAACCTTCTGACCTATGCCGCGATTGAACAGATAGGTGAATGTCGCAATCAAGAAGCCTGTGACGGTCACAAATAATGGTGCCCAGAAGACCCAAGCTGGAACGTCATACTTGTCTTTCAAGATCGTATTATCCTTGGCGGTATAAATCGCACCGTCCCAGAATGTTTTATAGTCGTGCCCAACGAAGGCATCGTAGAAATACCAACCCGCAAAGATCGCGCCCACACTAAGTATGGCAAGCGGTAGCAACATCACCCATGGCGACTCGTGAGGGTCACCGCCATGGTGATGACCGTGATCGTCATGCGCATGGTCATCATGGCTGTGATCAGCGGCGTGGGCATCTTCGTGATGATCAACCTCTGGACGCGGGCCGTGGAAGGTCATGTAGATCAGACGCCAAGAATAGAAGCTTGTCAGCAATGCCGCGGTGATACCGAACCAGAAAGCCAGTTGACCGAAGGCCACGCCATTCGTTCCGCCAGCAAACGCGGTTTCGATAATCGCATCTTTTGAGAAGAAGCCAGAGAAGCCCCAGACATGTGGGATACCTAGGCCAATGATTGCCACTGTACCGATTAACATCGCCGCATAGGTGAACTTCTGATACTTCCAGACGCCGCCCATATTGCGCATATCCTGCTCATGGTGGTTGCCATGGATGACTGATCCGGCGCCCAAGAAGAGCAAAGCTTTGAAGAATGCGTGCGTGAAGAGGTGGAACATCGCCGCCTCATAAGCGCCAACACCTGCGGCGAAGAACATGTAGCCGAGCTGCGAACAAGTAGAGAAAGCGATGACACGCTTAATATCATTCTGCGCCATACCAACTGTGGCGGCATAAAGCGCCGTACAGGCACCGACTAAGGTAATCACGGCGGCGGCATAAGGCGCATATTCGTAAATCGGCGAAACGAGGCAGACCAGATAAACACCCGCCGTAACCATCGTCGCCGCGTGAATGAGCGCCGATACAGGCGTTGGGCCTTCCATCGCATCTGGCAACCAGACGTGAAGGAATAGCTGCGCAGATTTACCCATCGCACCGATGAAGAGTAGAACACCGATCAGTTCTAGCGCTGGAATATCCCATGCGAGGAATGGGACTATCACGTCACGTACAGCACCAGGTTCAGCAAGCGCCATTGGCACGACCTGAGCGTTTTCTTTAATCGCGCCAAGCACGGTATCAAACTCAACCGATCCAAAGACGAGGAAGACCGCCATAATTCCAAGCGCGAGACCAAAATCGCCAACGCGGTTAGTCACGAAAGCCTTTATAGAGGCATCGTTCGGCGCCTTCTTCTCATACCAAAAACCGATGAGAAGATACGATGCGAGCCCCACACCTTCCCAGCCAAAGAATAGCTGGATGAAATTATCTGCGACCACCAGCATAAGCATGGTGAACGTGAAGAGTGAGAGATAGCTGAAGAAGCGCGCACGGTGCGGATCATCCGCCATATAGCCCCAGCTATAAAGGTGAACGAGGCCAGAAACACTCGTGATAACAGCCATCATAACGATAGACATAGCGTCAACGCGGATCGCCCAGTCGGCTTGGAATTGACCAACATCAATCCATGTCATGCTCCACGCGATATGCGCGCCAGCATGCTTTGCGCCCTCGGCAACGGCGTGAGCTTCACCATACGCGTCACCATGATGACCGCCGAGACCAGCGACATAGGCGAACAACTGGTAAAGGGACAGGATGCCGGCAAGACCAACGACCGCCGTTGTGACGACCATTGCGCCGCGATCACCAATGTATTTTTGAAAGAGGCCAGCGATCAAGGCCGCTAGGCCCGGACCGAATACGATAAACTGGATGAACGGATCAGATAACATGCCCCTACCCCTTCATCAGATCTGCGGACTCAACCGCGATATCGCCGCGATTGCGGAAATACACGACGAGGATCGCAAGGCCGACAGCAGCTTCAGCCGCCGCAACTGTTAGGACCAGCATGGCAAAAATCTGACCCTGGATGGTTCCAGAGAAAACCGAGAACGCGACGAAGTTGATGTTGACCGAAAGCAAGATCAGCTCAATCGCCATCAAAATAACGATGATGTTCTTACGGTTCACAAAGATGCCGACGACACCGATCGTGAACAGGATAGCCGACAGGCCGATGAAGTGGTTGATTGTCAGGTCCATGGACTAGATCCCCTTACCTGGTTCAACGTGAACGGCCTCTGTCGCATCACTGCGGCGGCGGGCTGTCTGTTCAGCAATATTCTGGCGTTTGACATCAGTACGGTAGCGCAGTGTCAGAACAATCGCGCCAATCATCGCAACGAGCAGGATCAAGCCTGCAAGCTGGAAGAGTAAGAAATAGTCGGTGTACATGACCTGGCCGATGGCCTCGGTATTTGTAGCGGCGTTAGGCGAAGGATTGAAAGTCGCTGTATTGCCGCCTTCGCGCGCGAAAACTGCGAGACCGATTTGCGCGATAAAGGCGACACCAATCAGGGCCCCGAAAGGCCAATAGTTTAACGTGCCTTTCTTCAACTCGACGAAATCAACATCGAGCATCATGACAACGAACAGGAACAAAACCGCGACCGCGCCGACATAAACGACGACCAGCAACATGGCCAAGAACTCCGCCCCGATCAGAACCAGAAGGCCTGCCGAAGTGAAGAATGCAAGGATTAGCCACAGGACCGAATGCACCGGGTTTTTCGCCATAATAACAGCGAGCGCCGATACGGTCACAATGGCCGCAAAGATATAGAAGGCGATCAGTTCCACGAGGTAAGCCCCAGTTCCCTTCCGGCGGTTTCACCCGCCGCCATAGTTTATAGGCGCGCTATCGGTAAGGCGCGTCCAGTTCCAAATTCTTAGCGATAAGACGCTCCCAGCGATCACCGTTCGCCAGAAGTTTCTCTTTGTCATAGTAAAGCTCTTCGCGTGTCTCAGTTGCGAACTCAAAGTTCGGGCCTTCGACAATTGCGTCCACTGGGCAAGCTTCCTGACAGAAGCCGCAATAGATGCACTTTACCATATCGATATCGTAGCGCGTCGTGCGGCGGCTGCCATCTTCACGCGGTTCTGCCTCGATCGTAATCGCTTGTGCCGGGCAAATCGCTTCGCAAAGCTTACAAGCGATGCAACGCTCTTCACCGTTCGGATAACGACGCAGGGCGTGTTCACCACGGAAACGGGCGCTAACCGGGTTCTTCTCAAACGGGTAGTTCACCGTCGATTTGCGGCGAAACATCTCGCGGATACCAAGGCCGAAGGCCGTGAAGAAATCCGTGAGCAACGCGCCGCGAATGGTTTGGATCAGGCTCATGCTTGCACTCCTGAATAGACAACATATCCGCCCACAAGAACCACAGCGACAAGCGCCGTTGGTAGGAAGATTTTCCACCCCAGACGCATCAACTGGTCATAGCGGTAACGAGGGACAACAGCTTTAACGAGGGCGAAGAGGAAGAAACAGAATACGACTTTCGCCATGAACCAAGCCAAGTGACCAAGGTTCACAATCCACTCCGGGAACTGGTTTAAGAAATCGGCCCCCATTGGCACGATGCCATGCCAGCCCCCCATGAACAGAATAACCATCATGGCGCACATCAGCACGATATTGAGATACTCACCGATCATAAACAGCAGATAAGGCGTGGATGAATACTCAACCTGATACCCAGCAACCAGCTCAGATTCCGCTTCAGGAAGATCGAAAGGCGGACGGTTCGTTTCAGCCAGAGCCGAGATAAAGAACATCACGAACATCACAACCATAACTGGCCAAACCAGAATGTGCTGAACCGTGAACAGGTTCCACGCCAGCAAGCCGCCAGACTGCGCATTCACGATATCGGTCAAGTTCATTGACCCTGACAATAGAATAACCGTGATGATGATCAGACCAAGCGAGACTTCATAAGACACCATCTGCGCAGCTGACCGCAGCGACCCGAGGAAGGGGTACTTTGAGTTAGAGGCCCAGCCGCCCATGATAATGCCGTAAACGCCAAGCGATGACACCGCAAAGAGGTATAGAATACCAACGTTTAGGTCCGAGATGACCCAACCCGGTGCAACCGGAATAACCGCCCATGACGCAAAGGCCAAAGTCAGCGTGATAATCGGCGCAAGAATAAAAACTGTCTTGTTTGCACCCGCTGGAATGATGATTTCTTTCAGCAGGAATTTTCCGAAATCAGCAAAGCTTTGCATCAATCCGAACGGGCCAACCACGTTAGGCCCTTTACGCATCATAACTGCAGCCCAAACCTTACGGTCCATCAACAGTAAGAAGGCAAGAGACAGGAGCAAAACGATCGTGAACAGCAACATCTGGCCGATCACCATCAGCCAGCCAATCAGCATTCCGTTGTTTTCAATCAAACCACTCATCGCGCCGCCCTACTCCGCTGCAACAGGGGTTTCAAGACCCTGTTTCTGCATTGAGCACTCAGCCATCGTTTTAGAGGCCCGTGCGATTGGGTTCGTCATATAGAAGTCGCCAATCGCCGCCGCGAATGGAGCCGCTTTATCAACAGCGCCACCGGCTTCAATATTAGCTTTCAACGCTTCTGCGCCAGCATTCCCCGGCGCGTAGCCAAGGCCTGCAAAAATTTGATTTGCTTCGCGCAACTGCTCACGCAAAGCATCCGCCGAATCATATGGCAGCGTCTTGCCGAGCACATCGGAGAGCGCCCGGAAGATTGCCCAGCCTTCGCGGGCTTCGCCCTTTGGCTGTACCGCGCGGCGGGTCATCTGAACCCGGCCTTCGGTATTGACGTAAGTCGCCGCCATTTCGGTATAGGCCGCAGCTGGCAGGATAATGTCTGCCTTGCTAGCGCCCGCATCGCCGTGGCTGCCGACATAAATCACTTTCGCGTTGCCAAGCTTTGACAGGTCAACTTCGTCTGCGCCAAGCAAGACGACCGTATCCATGCCGCCGCCAAGGATCGCCACTGTATCTGCGCCGCCTTCACCCGGGACGAAACCGCTATCAAGTGCGCCAACGCGGCCAGCAGCCGTGTGCATGACACCAAAGCCAGCCCAGCCTTCGCTGATCGCGCCGATTTTCATTGCCGCATCGTGCGCTGCAGCCAGAACCGCGTCGCCGTCAGCGCGCGTAAGGGCGTTTTCGCCGACAACAACCATTGGCTTCTTAAAGCCTTTTTGCTTCGCAATTTTCGCAATCGCATCAGGGCCAGTGCCTAAATGCTCATAATCATAAGTCAGGTCATTCGCTTCACCGACAACAAAGACCCTCAGCTCGTTCCAAAGCCAAGCCTTGCGGATACGTGCGTTCCACACGGCCGCATCCTTGCGCGGGTTTGTGCTGATCAGGAATAATGCGTCAGCTTCCTCAACGCCCATGAAAGTTGGGTTGAGGATATATTGCTCACGAACACCGGCGGTACCGTAGCTTGCGCCAGCGGGGCGGCAATCAGTGCTCTGAACGCCGAGCGCGCGGGCAAGGTCTAGCGCCGCTTTCGCCTGCTCAACTTCGATCAGGTCGCCGGCCACAAATCCGATTTTCTCTGCCGGGCCAGATAGAGCCTCTTTTGTTGCCGCAAATGCTTCGCCCCAATTTACCGGGGTTAGCTTGCCGTTCTGACGGACATACGGGCGGTCGAGGCGCTGGCGGGCAAGACCGTCCCAAATGAAGCGTGACTTATCTGAAAGCCACTCTTCATTCACCTCTTCATTGATCGTTGGCATGATGCGCATCACGGCATCGCCTTTGGCATCTACGCGGATTGAGGCGCCCATAGCGTCCATCACGTCGATACTTTCAGTCTTACGCAATTCCCATGGGCGCGCATTATAGGCGTACGGCTTAGACGTCAGCGCGCCGACCGGGCAAAGGTCGATCACGTTGCCGGACAATTCAGATGTCAGGCTCTCTTCAAGATAAGTCGTGATCTCAGCGCTTTCACCGCGCGAAATCATGCCAATCTCTTCAACACCCGCAACTTCAGCGGCGAAGCGGACACAGCGCGTACACTGGATACAGCGGGTCATGATCGTTTTGACCAGCGGCCCCATGTTCTTGTCTTCAACGGCGCGCTTGTTCAAATCATAGCGACTGTCAGAGCGGCCATAAGCGACGGCTTGGTCCTGCAAATCACACTCACCGCCCTGATCGCAAATTGGGCAATCAAGCGGGTGATTGATCAATAGGAATTCCATGACACCAGCGCGGGCTTTTTCAACATAGTCGCCGCTGGTCTTGATGTTCGGTGCAGAGCCATCGCGGTTCGGGCGCATGTCGCCAACTGTCTGCGCACAAGAGGCAATCGGTTTCGGCGCGCCTTCCCACTGGACAAGGCACATGCGGCAATTGCCCGCGACAGATAGACGTTCGTGGTAGCAGAATCGCGGAATCTCCGCCCCAGCTTCCTCACACGCCTGCATTAGGGTGTAATGACGTGGAACTTCAATGTCCTGTCCGTCAATGTTCAGTTTGAAAAGATCATCGGACATTTGTAAAATTCCCAATAAGGCTCTGCATGTTTGGCGCCCAGCCAGTTTGGCCGCTTAGTGCGTAATGAAGTGTTCGCGGTAGCTCACTGAGGGCGCTCAACTTGAAAAAACCAATAACCGACTGCTGCCCAGCAACCACTAAAATTAAGACCCCAGCCCAGATCTTATTGAAAAGCTTCGTAAACTTATAAATTCGTACAAAAATAGAAAGCTGATCGTTATTGCTATCGATATCGTAAACTTCAGAGATATCATTTTCAAACTCAGCTGCTTGCCAGAGCTTCTTTGCATCAGTCTGATTAATCTCAATACGCGCCCACAAAGAGCTATCCATCATAAATGGTTCACCCGAAAACGGCATCCCAGAAGCGATGCAGTTAGGAAAGTTCGAAAGTGACGCACTAAAAGCATCTACTTCCTGTTTAGAAGGAACCGTTTGCTTCCACATGAACCTACTCCGCCGCGACCATAGTCGCGCCTTGTACCAGTGCGCGGGGGGCGCGGTACTGCGTGATACGGTCTTCGATTTCGTGGCGGAAGTGGCGGATCAAGCCTTGGACGGGCCAAGCGGCGGCGTCGCCGAGGGCGCAGATCGTGTGACCTTCAACCTGTTTTGAAACTTCTAGCAGTTTTTCA
>JAQWGO010000035.1 GCA_029238175.1 Henriciella sp.
GCTTGGCCTGACCAATGCGCACTTCATTTTGCATGATTGGGGCGGCATATCCGGCCTGCGCGTTGTTGCGAACAATCAAGAGCATGTCGCGAGCGTGATTTACTCCAATACTGGTTTCCCAACTTGGCAGCCCGGAAAAGAGATGACAGAAATGAATCGGCCGGGAACCGAGTTCCTGCGGACATTCCAAGACACAATCCGGCAGATGGAAGACTGGCAGCATTGGGAGCAGGTGGCATCCATGGTGCTTACGGATATGAACGCTTCTGTCAAAGCTGGCTTTGCCGCCCCGTGCCCAGATCCATCTTATGTCGTTGCCAATCGCAAGTTCGCACTGATGTTACCCACGCGGAATGATAATCCGATGCTGGAGGACAACTGGCGGGCCCTGGAGAAACTCAAATCATTCGAGAAACCATTCTTGTGCGTTTATTCCGACAAGGACATCGTTGCGCCAAAGGGATATGAATCCGTGCGCCCATACATCCCCGGCGCGGCCGCTTATGAGCCAATTATTCTAGAAGGCGGCAGTCACTTCCTATTGGAAGACGTGCCCGATGCTTACTGTGACGCAGTGCTCAAACACTTGAGCGCTCTTGTGCTGTAGCCGGGTAAATTAAATTGGCAAACAATCTGCCAAATATTCCGGTTTCCATATTGTGTCTTCCATGAGGATAGGTTAACCCAACAGTAATGGCAGATAACATGCCAAATGAAAAATTTCAAATTTTGGGATAATTCGGGAGGAAACAATGAAATCAGGATCACTCAACACATTGCTAATAGGCGCTTCGATCGTGGCGCTGTCTCAGACGGGCGTTGCATTTGCCCAACAGGATGAGACGGCTGCCTCGCAGCCAACGGAAACTGAGGCCGGACGCCGCTTGGGAACGGTCACAGTTAACGCGACACGCCGAGAATCAAGCATTCAAGATGTTCCGATTGCGGTAACCGCCCTCGACGCAGATGCGCTTGAACAGGCAGGCGTGGCTGACATCTCAGACCTGCCCGCGCTCTCAGCGAGTTTCAATATGAGTAACTCGAATTCTGAGTCGGCAGGATCAACACTGAGAATTCGAGGCGTTGGGACGACCGGAAATAATGCGGGGCTGGAAGGTGCCGTAGGTGTCTTCCTAGACGGCGTTTATCTCTCACGTCCGGGTGTGGCCCTCGGTGACTTGGTGGACCTTGAAAAGATTGAAGTGCTGCGCGGGCCTCAAGGTACACTGTTTGGACGCAATACATCAGCGGGCGCACTTAATATTCGAACCAGAAAACCTAATCTCGAATACGTGGAAGGGTTCGGCAATCTAACAGTTGGAAATTATAATGCGCTGAAGGTTCAGGCCGGCATTTCCGTACCATTGGTAAAAGATAAAGTTGCAGTACGTTTATCTGGTGCTGTGAATGAACGGGATGGATTTCTTGATAGTTCAAATCCAAATAGCCCGGACGGAAGTCTGACCAAAGACCGTTGGATGGTACGCGGCCAGCTTTATGCTGAGCCAACTGAGAACGTGAATTTGCGCGTGATTCTCGACCATTCTAATGCAGACGATCTTTGCTGTGACACGGTACATCTGTCAGAATCGTCGCTCTTGCCTGTCTTTCCACTCGCCGGGCTTCCAGCCGATGGCGGCGCACCTGTCGTCGGTTTCAATGATGCTTTTGACGGGCTGGTCGGGAATGGTGGACGATTCCAGGATCCTAGCGAGCAGACAGGGATTTCTGCAGAACTCAACTGGGATTTAGGCGGCGCTAATCTAACCTATCTTGGATCGTATCGAGAGTTTGATTCGAAACCAAACGTACAGGACCCAGACTTTCTGTTGCTGGATGTTCTGTCCGTCGGTGGCCCAACAGCCAACGCGCCAAGTGGTCAGCAGATTGAAACGCTGTCGCATGAGCTAAGGCTGCAAGGAAATGCCTTTGATGATCGGTTGGATTGGCTGGTCGGCGCCTATTATTCGCAAGAAGATATTCAACTTGATCAAACGCTAACGCTTGGCGCAGATTATCAGGCTTATGCAGGCGCGCGTTTCCTGGCGGTTCCTGGGGTCTTTCAGGGGTTTGGCGGGAATCCGCTTTTGGCATTGACCAGAAGCGCGTCCAATCCACTGGGCGTCAGTGCTGAAGGTAATTTTGCTCAAAACCGCTTCCTGCAAGAAGGCGAGTCCTTCTCCGTGTTCACGCACAATGTACTCAGTGTAACGGACAAGTTGGATCTGACGCTCGGGCTTCGTTACGTCGATGAGTCTAAGGATGGGTCCTTCGATCAGGTGGCGGCGAACGCAGCGGCATGCGAGGCGATTATCGGCAATATCACAGGCGGTGCGATCCCTGCAAACCTTGCCGGCGGCGCGCTAGGACTCACATGCTTATCGCAAGCGGCGCCTGCGGATTTGCCAACTTCTTCGATCCTACCAACACCCCGCACGTATGATGAAACATTCGAAGATGATGAACTCGTCTATACGCTGAAAGCCAGCTATGCGCTCACGGATGATGTAAACGCATATGCAGGTTTCACGCATGGCTTCAAGTCCGGCGGTTTCAATCTCGACCCATTGTCTGCGGTTGTTTTGAATGGATCTGCTGTTCAGCAAGGTATCGCAACCAATATGCCTGTGGCACCAGAGTTTGGCGATCCATCATTCGATTCTGAAAAGATCGACGTTTATGAGATTGGACTAAAGGCTGACCTATTGGGGGGACGCGCGCGGATAAATGCTGCAGCGTTCATACAGCAGATGGAAGATTTCCAGGTCCTTGAATTCACCGGCCTACAATTTGTGACATTCAATGTACCAGAAGCGGAATCTAACGGGTTTGAGGTTGAGGGGCAGTTTCTAGTCACGCCGGATTTGATTTTGAACGGCGCCGTAACCTATACCGATGCCAAATATCCTGACGGGTGTGACGGGGGCGCGCCAAATGCGACAGTCTCTCGTCTATGCGGAAACTCGCTGACCAATGCGCCTGACTGGGTGGCTTTGTTCGGGGGGCAATATTCCCGCGACCTTACAAATGCCGGACATCGCGGCTTCGTAAGTGCGGCTGCGCGCTACGAGAGCGATCGGCGAACCAGCACTCAGGCGGTTCTGGCTGATGGTTCTCTCAATCCGTTTGACGTACAGGACGCTAATACCAAACTCGATCTGCGCGCCGGTATTGCCAGCCCTGATGATCGTTGGGCGCTGGAAATCTGGGGCAAGAACGTGACCGACGAAAGAACGCGTTCGGTAACCTTCGATATTCCATTGAACGTGGGTGCCCGCGGTGCCTTCGTACAAGACCCCGCCACATATGGTGTGACGTTGAGGCTTAAACATTAGTGGCTCTATAATTTCTCCCAGCCGACTTTGGGCGACCTCTTTGGTCGCCCATTTTTGAGCCTAGTCTCAGTGAGGCGGTCTAAGTGATTGTAATTTACAGCGGTGATATCAGTCTAAATCGACGCCCGCGATAAGACCTTCCAGCATCAGTCTTATCGATGTCTTGGCGCTTTCAACCGACCGTTTCTGATCCTGTCGCAAGTGCCGCCAGGTGGAGAAATCCAAAGCGACCTCAATCGCACCAAACAAATCCCGATTAGATGTAATCTCTTCGGGTAGGATATTCTTCAAAGCAGAACGTAAGTACAAAATGTCACGTTCATGCTGCTCACCGAGGAAGTCTGACTGGAACCGCCGAAGGGTCATGCACATTTTCATTGGAAAGACAGTTTCATACAATTCTGCGCGCTTTTCCAAACATTCAAACAAGCGGTCCTGCCACTTCGTGGACTCATAAGGCGCTACGATCATAGGCATAACCGCTTCGCTAATTTCTTGAGCCATTTCATCATAGATACTGTCCATATCTTCGAAATGACGAAAAACAGTGCGCATGCCGACCTTGGCACGGTCTGCGACGCTGACGGCGCTGGGTGCCATATCTCCCTCGGCGAGAAGCTCAAACAGTGCCTCAATGATGCGCCTGCGGCTTCGATTGCTGCGCAAACGGCGTCCGTCATTCGTCTCTGCGTCAATTGCCGGAAAAGGATTTTTAGATAGCGATGAGGTCTTCAAGATCGCGCTCCCAATAATGGCGTTCAGCGTGACGATATAGGGGGAAGTTGCAAAAAAAGAAATAACAGCAGCGAACACAACGTTCTCAACCGAAACAATCTATTTTCGAACTTGCGCCACACATGAATAAATGGCAAGTCGTATGCCATAAGGTGAATGTGCGGGGATTTGTATCCGGTTCATGATTTTTGGGAGAGGCGATGATGTGGAAGAAATTTGTAATCGGCTTGCTCATCGCCATTTTGGGTGCGGGTATTCTGGCCTGGTTTAACCGCTCAACGATCTTAACGCACATTGTTCTAGACCGTGTAAAATCTTCGCATTATCCCGTGGCAGACAATAAAGCTGTCACTTGGCAGCAAGGTCCTTCTGAGGCTGTGCTTCCAATTGGAGAGCGACCACCGAACGTCGTGTTCATTCTGCTGGATGATTTAGGCATCAATGACTTGTCCACCTTTGGCGGGGGCGTTGCAGGAGGGCGCGTACCAACACCAAATATTGACCTCCTCGCGTTTGACGGCGCACTTTTCACGCAGGCCTATTCCGGAACCGGTACATGCGCGCCATCGCGGGCTATGCTAATGACAGGGAGATATCCGATAAGGCACGGGTTTGAATTCACGCCGACGCCGGAAGGCATGGGGCGTGTAATTTCAACCATCGCAAATGGAAGTGATCGTGGGGCGCTGCCTGATGTCGAATATGCGACAGAAAACTCAGACACGCGTGTCGCTTATGATGATATGGGGCTTCCGGGATCTGAGGTGACAATCGCCGAAATACTGCAGGACCAAGACTATCACACGGTTCATATTGGCAAGTGGCACCTTGGCCGTAATCAGGAAAGCCGGCCAACTTCGCAAGGCTTCGACGAAAGCCTGCTCATGCATAGTATGCTATATCTGCCCGAGGACGACCCGTCCGTTGTCAACGCGCGGCTGGATTTTGATCCGATAGATCAATTCTTATGGGCACGCGGGCAGTATGCCGCCTCCTATAATATGGGTGAGCCTTTTGAGCCGGGCGGCTATCTCACCGACTGGTGGACGGATGAAACGCTGAACGTGATTGAGGCGAACAAAAACCGCCCTTTCTTTTTATATTTGGCGCATTGGGCGCCTCACACACCGCTGCAGGCGACGAAGGAAGATTATGAAGCTGTCGGTGATATCGAGCCGCATCGTTTGCGCGTCTATGCCGCGATGCTCCATGCGCTTGATCGCAGTGTCGGCCGCGTGATGGATAAACTTGAAGAAGAGGGTTTGGCGGAGAATACGATTATTGTTCTCAGCAGTGATAATGGCGGGGCGGGCTATGTTGGCTTGCCAGAGCTTAATGCCCCTTATCGCGGTTGGAAGATCAGCCTGTTTGAAGGCGGTATCCGCGTGCCTCTATTTGTGAAATGGCCGGGCAAAATTGCACCCGGCACAGTGGTCGAAACGCCTGTTGCGCATATAGATGTCATGCCGACGCTTGCCGCTGCGACGGGCGCGGTGCTGCCTGATGATGTGGTGATTGATGGCCAGAACCTGTTGCCCGTTATGACAGGCACAGGCGATGTGGTTCGGGAGAATGACGCGATTTACTGGCAGTCCGGCTATTATCAGGTTGTTCGCGCTGGAGACTGGAAGCTGCAGGTTGATGGTAAGCAGAATAAAGTCTGGCTATTCGATCTCGCAAATGACCCGACCGAGCAGAATAATCTGGCCGATGCCCACCCTGAAAAAGTCGCTGAACTGCAAGGGCTGCTGGAGGCGCATCAGGCAAACTACGATGGGCCACTTTACAGTTACGAAATGGAGTCGCCTCAGCCAATTGACACCACTGGCGCTCAAACGGCGACGGAAGACGATGAGTATGTCTGGGTCCCGAATTAATGCTCTTAAGGCGGAAAGCGACACGCGATGAGTATTAAGGCCAATCTGCAGAACAGGGTTGCAAGGCACCTTTTCAGCCCCAAGCGCCGCGATGGCAAACGGCGCAAGGCTGAGCGCCAGCGACAGGCTCGCAGCGCGCCCCATGTGGTGAAGTACTACCATGAACTGGGCGACCCCTATTCGCACCTGATGGTGCAGGTGCTGCCGGAATTTTGTCGCCGCTACGATGTTGAGCTTGAAATACACATCGTAGCGCCTCCACCAGACTGGGCAGCGCCGGACCGTGAGCGGCTGCAGAGCTATAGCCGCCGGGATGCGGCTCTGCTCGCCGCTAAGGCCGGGCTCGATTATTTAGACCCCCAAGCGCAGCCATCTGATGACGCCTTGCTGACAGGGAACACAGCGCTGCTGCAGGCTGTCAAGGATGGGGCGTTCCTGCAACGTGCGGCGGACATCGGCAACGCTGTGTGGGGTGGCCATACGGTAGAGCACGATAGCGTTGACATAACCGAGGTCGCATCCGCGCTTACTGCAGCGGCAAAGCAGCGAGATGCTGACGGGCACTATCTGGGCGCAACCCTCCACTATGCTGGCGAGTGGTATTGGGGCGTGGACCGACTGCATTATCTGGAAAGCCGGTTATGCGAGCTGGGCGCAGCGAAGTCGGACGCTTCCGAAGCCATATTCGCCCCGCCAAACGTGCCCTCGCCCGGCGCATCGCCTGCAGATGGTGAGCGGCCCATCCTGCATTGGTATCTGTCGTTCCGCAGTCCTTATACAGGCATCGTTGCGGAACGGGTGAAAGCGCTGGCCGATTCTTATGACGCTGAGCTGAAGCTGCGATATGTCTTGCCCATGGTCATGCGGGGGATGCAGGTGCCTCGTGCTAAGGGTTATTACATTATGAGCGATACGGTGCGCGAAGCCGAGCGGCTTAGCGTTCCTTTTGGCAAGCTGGTTGACCCTGTGGGAAAGCCCGTCGAGCGCGGATACGCGATTTTGCATAAGGCGATTGAGCTTGGAAAAGGCTACGAATTTGTGCGCTCATTCCTCTCAGGCATCTGGGCCGAGGGGTTAGATGCGGGCAGCGACCGCGGGCTTAAGGCAATCACAGAACGCGCCGGATTAGCTTGGTCAGACATACAGCCTTTGCTGGGCGTTGATCACTGGCAGGCGGACGCCGAAGCCAATCAGGCCGAGATGTTCAGTCACGGTATTTGGGGTGTGCCTAGTTTTCGAATAGGCGACACCGCGATATGGGGACAAGATAGATTATGGGTGATTGAAGACGCCCTCATAGCAGAGCAGGATAAGACGAAATGACTTGGCTAAAAAGAATACTCATCGCGCTGGTTGGCTTGGCAATTATCGCAGTAATCGGCTTTAATCTGTTTAAGGGCCAGATTGCCGAGCGCGCTTTTCAGCGCGCGATCGACAAGAATGCCGGAGTGGACCGCAGCGCGACGCTTGGTGACGGCTTGCATGTTTATCTTTGCGGCACCGGATCGCCCATGCCGGATGCGACGCGCGCCGGGCCGTGTCTGGGCGTGCTGGCGGGGGATAAGGCTTTTGTGTTTGATGTCGGCTCCGGCGGCGTTCGCAATCTGGGCGCGATGGGCTTTCCGACGGGGCGCCTTGAGAGCGTGTATCTGACGCATTTGCACTCAGATCATATAGATGGGCTGGGCGAATTGCTGATGCTGTCCTGGATTGGGGGCAGCCGGTCTGAGCCAACGCCTGTTCGCGGCCCGGTTGGCACAAGCGAAGTCGTCGGAGGGTTTAATGCCGCCTATCGCCTCGATAGCACTTATCGGGTTGCCCATCATGGCACTGAAGTCGCTAACCCCAATGGGTTTGGCGGCGCGCCCGAAGAGATCACCATCCCTGCTGGTCCCCGCGGGCAATTGGTGGTTCTTGATGAGGGCGATCTGAAAATCACGGCGATCCGCGTGTCACATGCACCGATTGAGCCAGCCTTCGGGTACCGGATTGATTATAAGGACAGGTCCATTTCGATCAGCGGTGACACAATTTACGAGCCTCGTTTTGTTGCCGCCTCTGAGGGTGTCGATCTGATGCTGCATGAAGCGCTCAGCAAGGAAATGGTTGAGACCATTGGCGCAAGACTTGGTGAGCGCGGGCTGGAGAACCCTGAAAAAATCTTCGCTGATATTCTGGATTATCATACCGACCCGGAAGAAGCCGCAAAGGCGGCGCAGGAGGCTCGAGCCGATCACCTCGTCTATTATCACATCGTGCCGCAACTGCCGGTGAAAATGCTGGAGTCGGTTTTTCTGGGCGAGTCCAAATCAATGTTCGATGGCAAGATTACGGTTGGGCAAGACGGCATGATTTTTAGCCTGCCTGCCGGTACAGATGAGATAAAAAAGCGAAAGGTGCTTTAGGCAACTACCTGCTGCGTGCGCGGCCCGCAATCCAGCTCATCGCGCGCAATCCTGCCCAACCGAGCAGAATAAGCAGAAGCGCAAGCGTAAGCCGCACATGTAAAAATGTGATGGTAGGTCGCGTAATAAAAACCTCCGTATGTTCCAGCGCATCGAATTTACGGTGACTGTGAGGGGTCAATGCAGGGTCTTTTGCCATATTGATCAAATCGCGCAGAGATCGGTATCGAATGACACCAATGCGATCGACTTCGGTGCCATACTCACCCAGCATCAAACCTGCGCGCTCTGAGATGAAAACTGGGTGTCCAGCCCGTTTGATAAGCTGAGGGAATATCGCACGGGCGTAAGCGCGATCAGCTGCCCGCGCTTCATCGCCGACTTTCAGTTGCTCAAGATTTACAGCGTAGAATTCCTTACCGTCATCCTTGGCAATCATCTCTTCCAGGTTGTCGGCGAGCCCGCTTTCACTGTCCGGATAGCTCGCCCGTAGTTGCGCAATCAGCAAGGCGCCCTCTTCTTGTGTGAGGGGCTTCCCATTCCCGCCATACCACACCGAGAAGACGGTAAATAAAATGACGAGACTGGCCACCCAGCCGATCTTAACCCATCGCGTTTTTGTCATCACTGTTTTATCTCGTTTGGTGTGATTAATCTTCACTGCCTGCATTGGCGGGCGGTAAATCCCTGACAATTCGAAAGCCAATATGATTGGAGGAAAAGTCTGTATCTTGCGGTTGGCGGGCGGCGGGGCGGTAGCGTCTGCAGAAATTGTCTGCACAGAGATAAGACCCGCCTTTTATCGTATGCGTGCCAGTCCCATAGGAGGTGTCTGTCCATTCCCATACATTGCCGATCATATCGTAAAGGCCAAGTCTATCAGCGCCGAAACATCCCACGGGGGCCGTGCCATTGTATCCGTCTGTCCCTAAATCAGCGACCGGAAAAACCCCTTGCCATGTATTCGCGCGCGGGCCGTCTTCGCCGTAAGCGCCCGAGGTCTGGTTATCAGGATCAGGCAAGCCAAGGCTGGCTGCATATTCCCATTCGACCTCGCTCGGTAATCGGCCGCCCGCCCAGACCGCATAGGCTTCCACGTCGTTCTTGGAGACATGGACAACAGGTTCATTTTCCCGGTCCTCAATAGAGCTGCCCTGACCTTCAGGCGAGCGCCAGCTTGCATCCGGCATAAGCGCCCATGGTGATGTAGCGGCGCCGCGATCGCTTGAGTGGAGAAAGACAGCCGACCCTGCGCCTTCACGCTTTTCAAGCACGCTTCGCTCAGCATCGGTTAAATATCCGGTGTCTTCCACAAAGGCGGCAAACTGTGCATTCGTCACCTCATGTGTCTGTATGAGAAAGCCCTTCACCTGAAGACGAAGGCTGGGCCTCTCTTCCTGATAAAGCGGCGATGCACCCTTCATAAAACTGCCATCTGGTATTTTGGCGAAATGGCCCATTTGGTCTTGGGGCAGGGCGCAGTCTTCATTCGCAAGATTATCGGGCGAAGATGCTTGCGAGCAGGCTGACGCTGACATCGCCAAAGTAGCGATGAACCACATGCAATTGTGAAAGGCGCTGCGCTGCTTCAATATTCAGGGTTCCGTCTATTCAACATGGTTTAGACCTTCGGCTGGACCGTTTCGATGTTTAGTTGGCCTTTCAGCCCTGCCTGACGGTGAACGCCGATGGCTTGCCACTCCGGGGACGTGGACATCTTCCACAAGTCCGCCCGCGATGGATAGCTAACAATGGCAACTTCGTCCCACAGCTCGTCAACCTGACCCAGCAATAGCGCGGTCGTATCGCCCCAGAAAACCGCTTTGCCGCCAAATTTCTCAACCAGTTTTGTAACTTCTTTGGCATAAATATTATACGCTTCACGCCCGGTTAGGTTCGTCTCGCGACCGTCCGCATATTCGGCTTTGTCTCTAAATTTTAGCAGATTGACCATATAGATCGGGCCTTCAGGACCTTCCGCCATCATCTCTTCAATTTGTTTCGGATCGCTTGGCGTCACTTCGTTTGTAAACTGCATGTTTTTTCTCCCACCTATGTGAATAATGCTTCGCAGCCTGAGCCGCTAAGGGCGGCGTCGACTGCGCCGCGCTCATTGTCGGACAGGCGCTCATGGTCTTCGCGTAGCCAGTCTAGGCATTTTGCCTGGTATTTGAACGTCGGCTGCGTCCAATGCCGCCCGTCAATTTCTGTCTCGAATGTCGCATCGCCATTCATAACAGCCTTTGCGTTGGCGATCATTGCAGGTGCATAGGTGCGGCCGATTTCTGAAAGTAGCGGCCCAAGCGCTTCGCTCGCTTCTTCGGCGCTGAACCAATCGTCATCTGATGGTTTGAGGCCCGATAAATCTTCCATAATATCGACCCAAGCGCGCACGCGCTGGGATGTGTCGGACGTCAGTTTAGCTGACGTCGGCTCAATCACGGCGAGTTGTGTCAGCTGCCCAAAAAGCGCGAAATCGGCAGATGCGGGCCGTCCGCCGAGCACAAAGCCTTTGCGGGCAATCAGTCGGTCGAGAATTTCAATAAGCCTGACATAAGATGATTCAATCGTCTCCGCGGTCACCTCGTTCGAACCGACGACGTACAGTCGGTCGATCTGACGTTTGGCAAAGTCGGCTACGAACTTGTCCGCCATACCTTCGGGCGCTGTGTTAATGCCCCAATAGACCAAGAGCGGCGCCGCATTCTTCCAGTCAGCCTCGTGCGCCCAGCGAAAATGAAACATGGCTTTCGTGAGCCATTCGTCCGCATAATCCTCGATCAACGAGTTCATGAATTTTAACGTTGGATCTTGGGGGATGACTGACCGCCCGGAATAGTCATCCTCAAGGCGGCGTATAATAGGCGTCGAGTCCGTAACCGGCACCAGCACGCCATCTTCACCATCAGGAAAAAAGAAAGTCGGCAGCAATCGAACCTTGGGTTCCGGATAGCCTTCCGGGATATTCCCGTTTCCCCAGAACACAGAATAGGGTAGATGCCGGTAGCGCAACACGCCCAACATTTTCCGGGTATAGGGAGAGCCAGCCGCCCCCGTCAGTTCGATCCGCTTCGTTTTTGCCATATCATTTTCTCCACAGCGAGACGTAAGTAATGGCAGATAGGGTGTCAATAAAATTCTGTGCTTGCCAGACCTAATCGAACAGAAAAGTGATCCGCGTTTAATCAGGCCTCATGGTGGCGCTCTAGCGGGCTCTCACTTGTCGGCTTCATACTCTAACAACAGTGCTCCATGAGCGTACGCGATGTGGTTATTCTTGAGGATGATGAAGCACAAGCCGGTTTAAGTGCAAGCACTCTAACCCACTGTATTAAAAGGAATTACCAGTCTACTGTTATGGGAGGTGCGCCCTCCCGCACCCATATTAAGCCCCTGAAATCTTTACGGATTTCAGGGGCTTTTTTGTGTTTATATTTTGAGCATCGTGCGGCGTAGGAGCCGTGTCAAACTTAATGCCCGTAGATCATCGCCCGCGCGCGGTGCCAGTGTCCCGTCATGCCAGTCGAAAGCGAGTAGTGGAGAAGGGGAAGAGACAGAGGAGTTGCTCGCCGTGTCTGGTTCCTTCCCTTGTCTGCCTATTTGCTACGAGACAGCCCATTGCATACGGAGGTTCGTGTTATGTCGTCTCGTTCTTCTGGTGCTAGATTTTCTCGGCTTCGCGACGCACGTGCTCTAGGAATTCAGCAATAACTTTGCGTTCTGTTGGATTAAACGGAGCTAGAATATGCTCATTCATTTCTTGAATACGCTTGGTGTGACGTCGAATGAGGTCACGTCCGGAACTCGTGATGTGCAAAGTGTGGACACGGCGATCGATATCAGACGTCTGCCGCTTCAGCATGCCTCTAGTTTCAAGCGTATCGACCAGATTGGTTAGCCTCGATTTGCTGTGCCCTGCGCGCTGGGCGACTTCTGACGCGCGCAGACCATCTTCAGCGTTCAGGGTGAATAGGATGACCTGATGCGCCGTCGTGATCCCTTCCTGTAATCGCATAATACGGTCTGCGGCGCGAAACAACGCAGCGTGCGCGATGTGCAGAAGGTGGAAAACTCGAATCTGCGTTGACATTAGTTCAACCTTGAATTAAATGCTTCGAACTTGAACCAATATCGTTTGATATGGATTAAGGCAAGCCCTGGATCCATGAGACTTCAACCATAGGAAATACTCCATGAGCAGTTTATTTTTTGAAGGCGCTAATTCGCTCGGTTGGCGAGATGTTGCCATGCCACGCGTGCAAGCGGACCATGAAGCTATTGTACAAACGATCGCTGCAACGGCTTGCTACGTAGATACGATGGTCATTGCAGGCATTACCCCAATGCAGCCGCCATTCGCGCTGGGTCACGAAGCGGTCGGGCGGGTTGTCGATATGGGCGACGCCGTCAAAGGACTTGAGATCGGCGATATTGTATCGATTCCAAACCACCGCACCTGCGGAAGCTGCAAGTCATGCGCAGCGCATAACCCATTGCACTGCGAGCAGGAGAATGCGCCTTTCCCACTTCTGCCAGCGTATGGCACCCCGGACGCATACGGGTTTGGCGGTATGTTCAGTGAGGCATTTCGGGTTCCATTCGCCGGGCACGCGCTGGTTAAAATTCCAAAATCTGTAGATCCGATTGCGGCTGTCGCAGCTGGCGACACGCTGACGGACGCTTGGCACACGACTGTGCCGCACATTCGCAAAAAACCTGATGCGAGGGTCCTAATCACCAGTAATGCGGGATACGGGCTATATGCAGCGCAATGGGCGCTCTCTGCTGGAGCGCAAGAGGTCGTGTATGTCGATGACGACCCCGTCAGAATGGCAGCCGCTAAAAAGATTGGCGCCACGATATTGCAATGGTCAGACGATCTTGAGGTCCCGCCTATCTACGATGTGATTGTCAATGAGCGGCAGGGCGGGGCGGCTTTACGGTTTTGCCTCCTCGCTGCCGCACGTGACGGGGTTGTGGAGAATGTTGTCATCTATTTGGAAGACGTTCCTATCCCTCTGTTCCGGATGCATTTCTCCGGTGTCACTTTGCGTTCATCTTTCTGCGCCGCGCGGCTGTATATGCCTGAGGTGATCGCTGAGCTTGAAAAGGGCACAATTAATCCGCGAGAGGTTGAGTCAGAGATATTTACTCTGGACGAAGCAGCAGAGCGCTTGCTTCAGCCGAGCCACAAGCCAATCGTCATGTTTGACAAAGACTTTGGCGGAAGCGCGTCCTGATGATTTTACTATTCACTGATGCGTCGCCGTTCGCGCGAAAGTGTAGGGTCTTGATCGAAGAGCTTGGCGTTGCTGATTCCATTGAATTGCGCGACGTTGGAGCACTCAGTCCATTGGACGCGAATGATATGGCATGCGCCCAAGGGCCGCTCGGAAAGGTCCCAATTTTGATACGGCCCCTCGCGGCTTCTCTCTACGACTCCAGCGTGATTTGTGAATATATCAATTATGCCAATCAAGCTGCCGCCTTCCCGGTTGAGGGAGAAGCAAGATGGCGCGCTTTGCGATTGCAGGCGCTCGCCGATGGGATGATGGAGGCCGCTGTGGCTATGCGGTATGACACTTCATTTCGTAAGAACACGCCGCACGCAGACCAATGGCATGAACGTCAGACCGCCCGACTATTAGCCTCAGTTAAAACACTAGATGAGCGGGTCGGAAGCTTCCGTGCGATACCAACGATTGGCGAGATCAGCGTCGCGTGCGCCCTCGGCTATCTTGATCTTAGGTTCGGAAACCTAAGTTGGCGGCGCGGCAGACAATCATTGGAAAAGTGGTTCAGTTCATTCTCAGAACGGCCTTCGATGGTTGTGACCGCACCGAAAACCCCAAACATAAACTCTACTCAGGAGTTAACCCTTGAAACCATCTGAAATGACAGGCCTTGACCTCATGCGTCTAGCGACGAAGCTTCCCGGAAATATGGGTGATCGAGGCATCTCTAGCGTGATCCCAATGAAAATTATCGAAGCAGAGGAAGGGCGCATCGTTTTTCTAGCGACCGCAGACGGACGCCACACGAACCCCCTTGGCGCCGTCCATGGCGGGTTCGCAGCAACTGTTCTGGATTCTGCGACAGGCTGCGCGATCCACACATTGCTGCCTGCCGGCGTTGGGTACGGTACGGTTGACCTTAACGTGAAAATGGTTCGCCCAGTTCCTCTGGAACAAGAGATGACGGCAATTGGCAAAGTCATTGATCGAACCCGAACCATGGCGATCTCTGAAGCAACGCTGACAAATAAGGATGGCAAAATCTACGCCACCGCGACTGCGACATGCCGCATTTTGGCGCCGTCTTAGGTTTCTAGATTGTGTATGGCGACCGCTAGCTTCCGTATTCTGAAATTTGGTGTGTTCGTACTGACGGAAGCATACCCTTTGGTTTGCCCACTTGCGTGCCGTTTGGCTCTAAATGGTTCGGCGATTGAGGGGCGTTAGTCGTTAGGTTTCAGCGGTGTGCTTTTCTCGAACGGCACTTCGAAGCCGCAAATGTCTAAGACTTCTGGTGGTTTGCGGTAGAAGAAATCTTCGTTGCGAACCCGTTTGGCAGTCTTTGCTGCTTCGAAAGCATCAGACGGGCTTGTCATGACGCGGTAGGGGGGACGTTCGCTTTCTGGAAGGTCGGCCGCAACGGTGATAGCTATAATTTCATCGCCCTTATCGGGTGCCTGGATAACGCCGCTTTCAATTGAGCGGACACCACGTTTCAACTTCTGTACGTATTCCATGCCTTCGATGACGCGGCCGAATACGGTTAAGTTGCGATCAAGGTAGCGTTGGGCGTCTAATACGATGTAGAACTCCGTTCCGCCGCTATCTGGGTCATTGTCACGGGCCATGGCGAGGGCACCCGGGCAGTGTAGGAGCCATTCTTTGCCGAGGCTTTCGCTACGCCCCACCGGGAAACCATCAATGTGACCAACAATAGGTGCGAACAGATCCGCATTACAAAATTCGACGAAAAGTGAATTGGAGATTGGGCGGTCGTTTTCGTTTTTTAGTGTTGGATGTGTTGAGATGACGGTCTCGTCTTGGAGGCCGCCTTGGGCGACGAAGCTGTCGATGACGCGGTAGAAGCGTGAGCCATTATAGACGCCTTGCCGGGAAAGTGTGCGGAACTGATCGCTATGGCCCGGCGCAAAATCACTATTGATTTCAATGACAACACGGCCGTGGACAGTGTCCATGAGGAGGAGGTTTTCTGGGGCGATGTCACGCCAATCGGAGCGCAGCTCATCGGCTAAATCAGTCGGAGGCATCGGCGTTTCACTATCAGTTTGGGCGTAACAGCCAGCAGATAGAAGCGCGAATAGAGCAGAAAGGGCTAGGGTTTTCACCGGATGACTCCTCGGTTGAGCTTTGCTTTGTGCAGAAGCCTAGCGACGGTCTAAACGCTTGCCTAGTCTAGTTCTTTGCGCCGCACCAAGGTTTGCGCGCGCCATACGCGATCGCTTGGCCTTGCGCCAAGAGACGCTCTGACAGGCCTTCGCCATCACTTGTTTGGACCGACGCAATGACCCGGCCACCATACTTGTCGCGTTTAATGTCAGAGAGCGTGACGCGGCTGCCCACAGGAGAGGACGCGATCACCGCGGCCTTCGCGTCGCGGGCGAGGGCTTTTTCATTCGAGCATTTGGGGCGGTAAAGTTCTGGCGCATCAATCCCGCGCAAGCGGACTGAAACTTCAACTGTTTGGTCAACCCAGATCATGGCTTTGACCTTGATTGTGTCGCCATCGACAATTCTAAGAACTTCAGCGGATATCGGCCCTTGCAGATTTTCTGCTGAAGCCGACCAAGCTGAGACAAATCCGATACAAAATACAACCAAAAAGCGAAACATGTTTCAGGTTGTATCAATTGTTCTCCATTTGTCTAGTCGATTGCCGTCGCAAGCTGCGCAAGTGCGTTTACGATTATGTCTGGGCGTTGATGCAGCAAGTTTGTGCTAGCATCTTCTACAATCGTGTAGGGCGCGCCGATGCGAGCATCGACATAGTCTTTCACCAATGATGGCTTTAAGGCTGTGCAGCGAGCGCCGTGATACCACGCTTGCGGAATTTTGAGTTGGTCGATCAGGTCGCCCCAATTGTTCATGGAGGATTTTGCATCCCTGACGAGGGCTTCTGACCCTTGCTCAATATAATGGTAGACACCTTCAATCTGGCGGTCGCGGAGATCTGGATTGTCCAGCGTCGCAAGGTCTAGTGAGGATTGCTTGTAGCGCTTGCGCAGGAAGGCCTCTGGGCCGCCACGCTTGCGATAGGTGGCAATGCCCATCTGATTGATCAGCTTAAGCACGCTCGGCGTGTAACGGGCCGCTGCTGCTGCGACACGGGTTACACTATCCATATGCGCCATATGTTTCTCATCATTGATGGTAGGGCTGGCGCTGATCATTAGCATTGCGGTGAACCGCTCTGACTGGGCCAGTGCGATGCGGTAAGCGTGACTAGAGCTGAGTTGGTGGACAGCCATCGCGCATTTTGAGATCTTTAAATGATCCAAGAGAGCGATCGTATCCGCAACGATCACCTGCTCGTAGGACGCGCGGTCCTGACTGGGCGAAGTGTATCCAAAACCGGGGCGAGAAGGGCATATCAGGTGAAGGTTCTGTGCTGTAAGGCCTTGAATGAATGCGTCGGTAAAGAAAGGGCCTTGCAGAAATCCGTGTATGAAGAGGATGGGAACATCACCCGCCCCATAGGTGTAATAGGCTAGCTGGCGGGTGCCACGTTTTAACCGCGCCATGTTTGATGTCGGGGTTTCCCACTTTGCCATGAGAGCGCTGGCATCTTGTTCCGGATACAAGCGAACGAGATAAGCAATTGAAGCTGCTAGTTGGACCACATCCGACATGCGAGCACAGCCTGCTTTCCGGAGGATGCTTTTTGCGTGAGCTTTAATCGTATCAGTGGAGCGGCCTGTAGCTTCGGCAATTTCGCGTTGGCTCAAGTTTTGAACCAAGCCTTCGAGAACGCCGGTTTCCGCAGTCGTCAGACCAAAGGCACTGCCGATACGTGTCATCAGTTCCGGCGACCAATCGATATAGGAAATCGAGATTGTTAGTTGCTTATTTGCATCTGCTGGGCGCTGAACAAGGGCAAGACAGGAGCGAATGTCCGGCGTTTCGATAGTGGTTAGAATGACCCGATCTAAAGGGGTCTTACCGTCACTTTTTATCGCAGCGCCTTTTAGAAAGGAGAGCGTTGCGTAGTCGAAAGGGAGGTCATCGGCATGGCAAGGAAAGATCAATCCTGTCAGGCGAGAGGCGGCCTGATTTCGTGTCACGATCAAATCGCGCTGAGAAACGGTTAGGCGCGCGTGAAACGTATCAGCATTGGCGGCGGTCGATGTTGTTTCGTATCGTTCAAAAAGGCTTTTGATGCGCGGCAAGTGCGCTTCCAAGGCATCATCATGCGTTTGTCCGCCAACAATGTCTGCCGCCAAATCCGGTGAATCGGTCGCGCCAAAGAAATAGAGGCGCGCTCGGTCCATAAGGTCGTCATATCGCGCCGGCGTTTCGGTTGCGGCATATGCCTCGTCGAGTAAATCTAGATAGCGATCAGATAGACTCAATGCGGGCTCCATTTCCTGTTCATGCTGTTCTTAAAGCGAGTTCTTGCTGATATAAAGGCAATTATTACAATCATTTGCGCATGAAGGCTAAGGCGTTAGTTCGGCGGCAATGTAGTCGGCGAGAAGCCGCCCTTGTTGCGTTAAAAGCAACCGTCCGTGTGAAACATGCGCCAGCTCGTTTTCCGTCAATCTTGAAATGATCTCTGGGTTCGTCGGCGCGCCAAAGACTTGGTTATAGCGCTCTAAATCTAATCCATGTGTTGGACGAAGTGCCATGGCGAGGAATTCTAAGCCGGTATCTGTCGATGTCAGAACGGTTTCAGAGAGGTCATCTGTGTCTATATAAGCGCTTGGTCGTTTTGCAGCCTCTGTGGCGACGCGCCGTCCATTTTTCGTCAGGCGACCATGCGCGCCGGGGCCGACACCAATCCAGTCACCACTGTTCCAGTAGATGTGATTATGGATGGCTTCATATTGTTTACCGCGCGCGTGATTTGACACCTCATAGGCTGGCAGTCCGGCGGCCTCGCAAAGGTCTTGGGTTAAATCGTAGAGATCGGCTTGGGCGTCATCCTGCATTGGGATGAGATCGCCGCGCTCAGCGCGTTTGCCGAAGGCAGTGCGTTCGGCGATTGTCAGCTCGTAGAGAGACAGGTGAGGTGCACCTAAAGCGAGAGCGGCGCTTAGTTCTGCGCGCCATTCAGCCATAATCTGGCCGGGGCGTGCATAGATGAAGTCTAGCGAGTGATTATCGAAGTGCGCCTGAACCGCATCGACAGCTTTGAGGGCGTTGGCGCGATCATGGTCCCGGCCAAGGAAGGCGAGCGCTTGATCGTTTAGGGATTGAATGCCGAGCGAGACACGGTTTACACCCGCCGCTGTCCAGCCGACCAAGTCGCTGCGCAGAATGTCGTTTGGGTTTGCCTCTATGGTGACTTCTGCGCCGTGCTGGAAGCCGAATTGCTGCTCGGCGGTGGATATGATTTTCTCAATTTGGTCGGCGCTTAGAAGTGACGGTGTGCCGCCACCTAGGAAGAGACTGTTGAGTTTTGGGTGATTTGGTAGGCGGCTTTTATGACGCTCAATGTCGCGCACAATCGCGTCAACAAGGCCGGAATTATCCCGGTCTTTCGCTGTGTAGACATTGAAGTCGCAATAGGGACAAATCTTTGCGCAATACGGCCAATGAACGTAGAGGCCGAAGCCGTATTGCGGACCTATGGGTAACATTAGAGAAGGGCGGCCTGTAGCTTTTTGAACGCATCGGCGCGGTGGCTCATGGCATGTTTCTCAGCTGGATCTAACTCAGCGAATGTGATCGTTCGGCCCACCGGTACGAAGACAGGATCGAACCCAAAACCCATTTTTCCGCGCGGCGGCCATGTCAGCGTGCCGTGGCTTTCGCCCTCGAACGTCATCTCGTGGCCATCTGGCCAGACAACAGCAAGGCAACACACGAACTTTGCGCTTCGGTCTTCGGCTTTGATATCTTGGAGCGCTGTTTCGACCTTTTGCATGGCTTTATAGAAGTCGCGGGGATAGCCTGCCCAGTCAGCGGTGTTGACGCCAGGCATGCCGCCCAGCGCGGTAACCGCGATGCCGCTATCGTCGGAAAGAGCGGGCGCTCCGGTTGCTTTGGCAGCGGCGCGGGCCTTGATGAGTGCATTGCCAGTGAACGTAAACTCGGTCTCTTCGGGTTCATCGAGGTCGAGGTCACCTGCGGACACGACTTCGAAACCTAGAGGTTCGAAAAGGTCTTTCAGTTCAACCACTTTGCCTTTGTTGTGGGTCGCGGCCACCAATCGGCCCGGCTGTAACTTTCGTGACATCAATGTGGCTCCGTTCTTGCTTTCTATACGAATACACTTATCGTTTAACGGTAAGTTTGCGACTCTCTGCTATGCTACAATCGTAGCAAGTAATACAAGGATGACAGTTAAGCATGACAAGTCCTCAGACAAATTCAATGGCTGCCGTGCTGTCCACGCTTGTTCGAGTGATTTTCTGGCTGGCGATTATTTTGGGTGCGTTCTTCTTTGTAATCTTGAGTATCGGGATGCTTGGCAGTTTGAATGGCGGCGTCATCACGCTGCCGGGTGCGGAAGCGGTTGCGGAGGGCGTCCCGATGGGACGACTTGTTGCGGCGTTGATTGGCTTGCTCGTGTTTGTGACGGGGATTGCTTATGTCTGTTCGCAGCTGCGCAGCATACTGGTTACGCTGGCGGAAGGTGACCCATTTGTCCCAGAAAATGCGCCGCGTTTGACGAAGATCGCGATTGCAATTGGTTTGATCGAGATTATCCGCAATTGCGCTGTTCTAATTCTCAGCGCGACAATGGATCTTGGCGAAGGATATCGCGGCGGTTTGGGCGTCAATCTGGCTGCGTGGGGCGCGGTATTGGTTCTGCTCATATTGGCTCAAGTCTTCAAAGAGGGCAGCCGCCTTCGTGAAGAACAGAAAATGACGATTTAGGAGGGCCGGAAAAATGTCTATTCGTGTGACCCTTGATCGGGTTTTGTTAGAGAAAAGAATGTCGCTCACCGAGCTGTCCGAGCGCGTTGGCGTGACCCTTGCGAATCTATCTATTTTGAAGACCGGCAAGGCGAAGGCGGTGCGTTTCTCTACTCTGGAAGCGTTGTGCCGCGAGCTGGATTGCCAACCTGGCGATATCCTTGAGTTTGAGGGCGGTGCAAGCGACAAAAAGAGCGAGGCGGCTTAAGGCTTCGCGGCGTCATGGCTTGGAACATCGCATTTAGCGCGTAAGACTGACCTAGATTATTCTGGAGGAGCTGCCCCGTGAACTATAAAGACGTTGTGATGAGCCGGCGGAGTATTCGCGGGTATTTGGATAAGCCTGTTCCGAAAGTGCTGATCCGCGAAATCCTAGAGATTGCGATGCGCGCGCCGACATCACTCAATTCGCAGCCTTGGAACTTTTATGTCTGTACGGGTGATGTGCTGGACGCCATTCGCAAAGGTAATGTTGAGCGCAACGTGGCTGGCGTGCCGGACAGCCGCGAGTTCCGCATGGGGCCTGCTTATGACGGGGTTCACCGTCAGCGTCAGATTGGTATTGCTATCCAACTGTTCGAGGCGATGGGGATAGAGCGTCACGATAAGGAAAAGCGCACCGATTGGGTGCTGCGCGGGTTTCGCCAATTTGATGCGCCTGTCTGTATCGTTGTGACCTATGACAAGACGCTGGCGGGCGGGGACATTCCGCCATTCGATTGCGGCGGGGTGGTGAATTGTATCGTCAACACGGCATGGTCAAAAGGCCTTGGCTGTGTGATCAATTCGCAAGGCATTATGCAGAGCCCAGTTGTGCGTGAGCATGCGGGGATACCCGATGATCAAGTCATCCAGACCTGCGTGGCGATGGGCTGGCCAGATGATAGTTTCCCGGCGAATGCGGTGGTCTCGACGCGCAAGTCAGTGAATGAGGCGGCGACGTTTCGTGGGTTTGAGGATTAGGGGAAGGAGCGGATAAGTCGAATAACCGCTTTGGGTCAGGAGGGGACATTGTGAGAATCTCTTCTTGCCACTAGGGTTCACGCCATTGCTGGAACCAAAGACGAATGAATGACTTGCCGGAAGACGCCGAACCGATTGTCTCACCCGTTACAGTGTTCACGGGAATTAAAAGGAATTCAGCTTCCGTGTTGTGCTGGACTGAAGCACCTGAAAACATTGATGCTGTGAAGCGGTCGATCACAGCAGTCGAAATGAAATACACCGCATTCTGCAAAGAAGGATTTGCAACATGAAATTCTCACCAGCCCGTGCGCTCGTATTTGTCATTATCGGCCTACCGCTAGGCTTTATTCTTACCGCCTTGGGTTTTGCGGTAACGCAATCCACGATCGAAGCCTCAGCCATTTTTCCTTGGGCACTCACAATTGCTGTTGTCGCCGGTTGCGTCGGCGGCTTCTGGCGATCTACCTCTTAGAACCGCTCGCTCATACCGAGTTTATGTCCGCTTTGACGCCGGGAGCAGACGTTACCCAATCGCCCTCCGCTGCGCTTCAAACAGTTCTTTGCAGCCTTTTTCGGCGAGGCGCATCATTTCGTCGAGTTCTGTACGGGTCATTGGGCGTTCTTCGCCTGTGCCCTGAACTTCGATGAAGCCGCCATCAGATGACATAACAACGTTCATGTCAGCTTCGCCTTTTGAGTCTTCTGGATAGTCGACATCAAGTACCGGCGTGTCTTGGTAAAGGCCAACCGAGATTGCGGCAGCTTGCTTTGTGATCGGGTCTGTTGTGATGACACCTTCGGCTTTGAGGTATTTTATGGCCATGGCGAGGGCGACATAGCCGCCCGTGATGGATGCGGTGCGTGTGCCGCCATCGGCCTGAATGACGTCGCAATCGACAGTGATTTGGTTTTCACCAAGCGCTTCAAGATCGATTACAGAGCGTAGCGAACGGCCGATTAGGCGCTGGATTTCTTGCGTGCGACCAGATTGCTTGCCCGCGGTAGCTTCGCGGCGACCGCGTGTGTGTGTGGCGCGTGGGAGCATACCATACTCACCGGTCACCCAGCCTTTGCCTGTGCCACGCATCCAGCCGGGGACTTTATCTGTCCAGCTGGCGGTACACAAAACGTGGGTATGGCCGAACTTTACCAAGCAAGAGCCTTCGGCGTAGCGAGTGACGCCTGTTTCGAGGCTGATTTCACGGAGTTGGTCGGCGGCGCGACCGGATGGACGGACTAAAGTCATTGCACTGTTTTCTTTCATCAGGGATGCTGCAGCGCAAATTGCGGGTTTCGACAGATGTGTCTAGGCTTGAACCGACTCACAAAAGGATATGCCCCTCGTGAACGTTGAAGAGATGAAGGCACGCGCGAAAGCGTCTAAGCGTCCGTATCGTAGCTTTGGCTATGAAGTCGCGCGGGTAATATTCTATGGATTTTACCGTTTGATGGGCTGGAAAATTCTTGGCGGTGCCCCGCAGGATAAGAAGCTTATCATCATCGCCGCGCCGCATGAGACCAATTGGGACCTGCCTTATATGCTGGGGATTGCCTTCTATTACCGTATTCCAGTGCGGTGGATGGGTAAGAAGGCGCTTGGCGAGGGACCGTTCGGTTGGCTGATGCGGTGGTGGGGTTTGCTGCCGGTCGATCGGCATGCATCGATGAATATCGTTCAGCAGGTTGTGAAGGCGTATAGCGAGACTGATGAGATGGCGGTTGTTCTGGCGCCGGAAGGCACGCGATCTGATGTGAAGGCGTGGAAAACAGGGTTTTACAGTATCTCGCAGGAATCGGGTGTGCCTGTGGCGATTGGGTTTATCGATTATTCGAAAAAACTCGGTGGAATTGATGGCAAACTTGTCCCGACAGGTGATTATGCCGCCGACATGGAAACTTTGGTGGATTATTACACAGCCCGTGTGACGAAATTCAATCATCCGGTTAGTGGTGAGGCGTTGGGCGATTGAAACTGATCGCTAGCATCACTATCAAATACCTATGAGTGATACGCCCTCTTTGATGCAATCCTTGGACGCCCGTTCACGGGATATTTTTCGGCACGTTGTCGAGACATATCTAGAGACGGGTGAGCCGGTTGGGTCACGCACGCTTTCTAAAGGCGGGATACATCTGTCGGCGGCGTCCATACGTAATGTTATGGCCGATCTGACCGATCTTGGGCTGTTAGCGTCGCCGCATGTTTCAGCTGGACGGATGCCGACCCATGCGGGTTTGCGCCTGTTTGTTGATGGGTTTCTGGAAATGGGTGAAGCTGGCCAAGACGATCGCGCTGAAATTGAGGCGCGGTTGAAATCGGCCGGCCGTGATCTTGGCGGTGTTTTGAAAGAGGCTTCGTCATTGCTGTCTGGTTTAGCGGGCGGGGCAGGACTTGTGTCTTCGCCAACTTATGACTCGGCGGTGAAGCATGTTGAGTTTGTACCGCTGACGACAGGCGAGGCGCTGTGCGTCCTGGTCAATGAGCGCGGGGATGTTGAGAACCGCTTGGTGAAGGTTCCTGCTGGTTTACCGCAAACAGCCCTGGTTGAGGCCGGGAACTATCTGGCGGCGCGGATGAAGGGGCGTACACTTCGCGAAGCCTCGACTGAAGTGCGCGCAGAGCTGACCCAGCACCGGGCGCAGCTGAATGAGGCAGCTGCGGATTTAGTTGAGCGCGGGCTAGCCGAATGGGCCGGTGAGATACCTGGGCAAGAACGAAGTTTGATCATTCAGGGGCGCGCAAATCTGCTCGAAGATTCGAGCGCAGCTGACGATATGGAGCGTGTTCGGCAGTTGTTTGATGTGTTGGAGCGCCAGAAGGGATTGCTGGAAGTCCTTGATTCTACACGAGAAGCTGAAGGTGTTCGTTTGTTCATTGGATCAGAAAACAGTCTTTTTCCGTTATCGGGTTCAAGCTTGATCGTTGCTCCCTATATGAACGCGCAGAGACAAGTAATCGGAGCGCTCGGCGTGATTGGCCCAACACGGCTTAACTATGCGCGGGTGATACCAATGGTTGACTATACAGCCCGGATGGTTGGACAGGTGCTTGGCCGCCGTGGACAAGAGTGAGAGACGAGAATGAGTGACGATACAGCGAAGCCAGATTTGGGCCCAAATGCCAGCAAAGCTGACTTGAAGTCGGCGGCTGATGATTTGTTGAAGCAAGCGAAAGCAGCGGACAAAGCGGCCGCTAAAGACGCAGCTGACGATGTTGATGTGCTTGATGAAGAGTTCGGCGATGCGGTGCCTGAGCTAGAACCTCAGCAGAATTTCTCTCCGGATCAGCAGATTCAGATCCTTGAGGCTGAGAAAGAAGAGATGCTTGATCAGTTGCTGCGCACACTGGCGGAAATGGAAAATATCCGTAAGCGGTCAGAGCGTGAGAAGATTGATGCCCGCGTCTATGCGATTGAGAAATTTGCGCGTGATATGCTGAATGTTGCCGACAATATGGCGCGTGCGCTTGAGGCGCTGCCTGATGCGGAACGTGAAGTTTTGACCGAAGGTGGCAAAGGCCTGCTGGGCGGCATCGAGATGACGCAGAAAGAGCTGCACACAGTTCTAACCCGTCACGGTGTCACGATGATTGATGCCGAACCGGGATCGGCGTTCGACCCGAACCTGCATCAAGCGGTTGCAAACATTCCGAGCGAGCATCCAAACGGATCAATTGCCAGCCATTTCCAAGCCGGTTGGCGCATTGGTGACCGCGTTCTGCGCGCGGCAATGGTTGCTGTCAGTGCCGGGGCGGCGAATTAGAAGCCCTTATTCCGATTACGCATAGCGTTTATTCAGCCCGCCTAACTGTACGCCGCGTGCGTTTAGTGCGACTTGCTGGATGAACTTTAATGCGAGGAATTCAATGACCCAATTTAAGCTAGGCGCCGCCATAGCCGCGACGATGTTCATGGGTGCATGCACCGGTTATGTCACTTCAACGGAAGCGGCGTCGCCAGAAGCAGCGGCCAGTATTGAGCTTTACACATTCGATTGCGGCAAGATTGAAATTTCTGATCGCGGTATTTTTGCAAATGATGGCCGCTATGATGGCCAAGCAAGCGAAGTTGCCGACAGTTGCTTTGTCGTGTCGCATCCAAAGGGCAATCTGCTTTGGGATCTAGGTCTGCCAGCTGGCTTGATCGGGGCCGAGCCGACGCAAAACGGCGTGTTCACGCCGTCGCTAGAGGTTAGCTTGGCCGACCAGATTGCAGCGGCAGGCATTGAGAGCATCGACTATGTTGCGATCTCACACCATCATTTCGACCATACGGGCCAGCAAGAAGCGGCAGCCGGCGCGAAATGGCTTGTCCCGCAGGCTGAGTTAGATTTCATCGAGAATGCTGGGCCAGAGGCCGGGATTGGCGATATGTCCGGGCTGATGGGACTAGAGCGCACGGCGTTTACAGGCGATTATGATGTTTTTGGCGACGGAAGCGTTGTCATTATCTCTCTACCCGGTCACACGGCGGGGCATGCTGGTCTGCTTGTGAACTTGGCTGAAGCTGGGCCAGTTATGTTGACGGGCGACCTGTATCATTTCCGTGAGAGCCGAACTGGAAAAGCGGTTCCGGCATTTAATTTCGATGCGCCAGAGACACTGAAATCTATGAAAGTGTTTGAGGATAAAGTCGCAGCGCTGAACGCCCGCGTTATTATCCAGCATGCGGCTGCGGACTTGGCGGACCTGCCGAAGCCGCCTGAAGCGCTAAAATAGAGATAGCTGAGTATCCGGTTTGATATGCCGGGTCATATTTGGCTCAAGTGACAGTCTATGATTTGTCGCTTGGGCCATTTTCATAACAACGCGAAGAGTGACGCGGCGCGCTTGAGAAAATCAAGCACCGTAAGAAGCTGCGGCAGGGCGCCGCGCGGTCCGCTGACGCATTCGTAAGACTACCTAGTCTCGCCACTTCTGCCTTAAGCGGAGGGTCTTGAGATGGCTGAGCGGAAAAGTGTCTTTGGTGAAAATGGCGTTGTGGTTGATGCAGCTGCATTTGAGCCTTGGCAAAAGCAGGCTCGTACCACCTATCCTACTGAACTTGCGCCGTTAGCTAATTTTACTACGAGGATGCTTTTAGTTTGGGTTGTTTGTGGACCACTGAACCCGTTAGGATTGGTAGCTGGTTTGATATTTGGTGCTTCGGCTCAGAGTTTCCTGCTGGCGGCTTTTTTCTTTTCTGCGCCAAGCATGCTCGGTTTGACGATTGCATTGCCCCGATTGGGCGCGCGCGAGTGGAGGCGCAGTGAACTAACAACATTCTTTGTTGGGTGGTCTCTGTTCACGATAGCTTTGTACACTTTGGGCATCGCTCTTGCTTTCAGCATTGATTGGAGTGGCGGCTTTGTTGGCGTCTTATCCATGCTGCCCAATTTATTGAACGATCTTCCAGCGTTTGTTGGGGGTCTCGTCTTCGCCTATATTGTTGGATTTCTTCCCGCACTCGCCTGTGCAGTGCTAGCGTCACGCGTGGCCCGGAAGCTTGCTTTTGCGCCGATCAAAGATGCGTGCTGACAAAAAGAAGGTTGTACGCATCTAAAACCCACATCACCCCTTGAACCCATCCAATACTCCCCCACATCGCTACGCGAACGGGGTGACCGGATTGAATTACCGTACTCGCCTCACCACATCTACGATTATAGAGCCGTCTGTTGAAGGCGCTGCATATGCGGGCCGAATCTGTTCATAAGGCGGCGGCTTAGGAAAGAGAGACTATTATGAGTAAAATCATCGGGATTGACCTCGGTACGACCAATAGCTGCGTTGCCGTGATGGATGGCGGGGATGCCAAGGTTATCGAGAACGCCGAAGGTGCGCGTACGACGCCATCTGTCGTTGCGTTTACAGAAGGCGGCGAACGCCTCATCGGGATGCCAGCGCGCCGTCAGGCCGTGACCAACCCTGACTTCACGTTCTATGCGATTAAGCGCCTTATCGGTCGCACATTCGCAGATCCGACCGTCAAAAAAGATATGAAGGTCTCTCCATACGAGATCGTCAAAGGCCCTAGCGGTGACGCATGGGTCAAAGGCCGCGATAAAGAATACGCGCCGCAAGAAATATCAGCTTTCATTCTGACGAAGATGAAAGAAACCGCTGAAGCTTATCTGGGCAGTGAAGTTACGCAGGCCGTTATTACGGTTCCGGCATACTTTAACGATGCACAGCGTCAGGCAACCAAAGATGCCGGTAAGATTGCTGGCCTTGAAGTTCTGCGGATCATCAACGAGCCAACCGCCGCGGCGCTGGCTTACGGCCTTGATAAAGGCGAGAACAAAGTCATTGCAGTCTATGACCTTGGCGGCGGTACATTCGATGTATCACTGCTTGAGATTGGTGACGGTGTCTTTGAAGTTCTATCGACCAATGGTGATACATTCCTTGGCGGTGAAGACTTCGATATTCGCCTCTATCAGCACATCATCGATGAGTTCAAAAAAGAGACCAGCATCGACTTGTCTAACGACAAAATGGCTGTGCCGCGTATTCGTGAAGAAGCTGAGAAAGCCAAGAAAGAGCTTTCGTCTGCGTCTTCTTACGAAGTGAATCTGCCATTCATTACTGCAGACGCGACGGGTCCAAAGCACCTGAACATGAAGCTGACACGTGCGAAGCTGGAAAGCCTTGTTGCCGACCTGATCAAGCGCACGATTGAGCCATGTAAGAAAGCGCTTGCTGACGCTGGTAAGACTATCGGCGGCATTGATGAGGTTGTCCTTGTCGGTGGTATGACCCGTATGCCTGCGGTTCAGGAAGCTGTGAAAAAGTTCTTCGGTAAAGAGCCGCACAAGGGTGTGAACCCGGATGAAGTTGTTGCGCTTGGCGCGGCAATCCAAGGCGGTGTTCTTCAGGGTGACGTTAAAGACGTTGTTCTGCTTGACGTGACGCCTCTGTCGCTGGGTATCGAGACATTGGGCGGTGTGTTTACGCGTCTTATCGACCGTAACACGACGATCCCGACCAAGAAGAGCCAGACCTTCTCAACGGCTGAAGACAATCAGCCGGCTGTGACGATCCGAGTTTTCCAGGGCGAGCGTGAAATGGCTGCGGACAACAAACCGCTAGGCCAGTTCAATCTTGAAGATATTCCACCAGCGCCGCGTGGCTTACCGCAAATTGAGGTTACTTTTGACATTGATGCGAACGGTATTGTTTCCGTTGGCGCGAAAGACAAAGCGACGAACAAAGAGCAGCAGATCACGATCCAAGCTGATGGTGGCCTGAATGATGAAGATATTCAGGCGATGATGAAAGATGCTGAAGCGAACGCTGAAGCAGATAAAGCACGCCGCGAACTGGTTGAAGCTAAGAACAATGCTGAAGCCCTTGCGCACCAGACTGAGAAGCAAGTTGAAGAGCATGGCGATAAGGTCGAGGACGCTGTTAAAGGCGAAATCACTGACGCAATCGCAGCTCTGAAAGCGTCGGCTGAAGGCGAAGACCTGAATGATATTCAGGAAAAGCATCAGGCGCTTATGACAGCGGCGATGAAGCTGGGCGAAGCGATCTATGGCGCGCAGCAAGCTGAAGGCGAAGCTGCTGCGGCTGCTGATGCCGACGCTGAAGGCGATGACGTGGTTGATGCAGACTTCGAAGAAGTCGACGGCGATGACCGCGCTAGCGCTTAAAGCTTAAGCTAAACGATACCTAAGAAGCCCGGTCTCTAAAGAGGCCGGGCTTTTTTATTGGATCGAAAGTGTTGATTTGGGGCAGCGGCAATTCGCGCTGCGCGCGTACGCCTCACTATCATTACGGGTCCAGCGCGCTTAGCTCTCATACTTAGATAGTGAGATAGAGCATGTTCAAACATCCAATTCGATCGGGTTTAGGTGAGCGGTGCGGGCGCTGTGATGAAGGGCGTTTGTTTCGCGGCTACCTGAAGTTCAACGATCGGTGCGATAGCTGCGATCTTGATTTCAGCGTTGCGGATACTGCTGATGGACCGGCCTTCTTTGTAGGCTCGCTCGCGATGATCGTGTTTGCGCCATTCTATTTTATATTGCCGGTCGCTAACATTCCGCTTGTGCCGAAAATTGGATTATGGGTGGTTTTGCTATTTGTAATGGGCGCGTTTTGCTTACTTCTTCTGCCGAAGTTCAAGGGCGTTCTGTTCAATCTGCAAATTCAGAATAAGGCTGAAGAAGCGCATTTTGAGAGCACCGGAAAGCACGGAAAACCGCCGAAGAATTGGAAAGACTAGGCAGCCGTGCGCTCGCCGATTGTCGTTCTGTGGAGCAGGCGGTCGTGGCCCTTGTATCCGCCAGTCGCCATGTGAAGCACAGAGCGGTTGTCCCACATCAAAAGCATGTTTGGTTGCCACTTGTGGCGATACTGGAATTCAGGCCGCGTCTGCCAGCGGTACAGCTCAAATAGAAGTTCGCTTGAGGCTTCAGCGTCCATGCCTTCAAAACCCGTAATGTAACCTGCGGTGCCGAAGATTGCCGGTTGGCCGGTTTCAGGATGGTTGCGGATTATCGGATGGTTGTGCGTTGCGAGGGCTTCGTCAGATGGCCTGATGTCCATGCTGCGAGCTTCGGTATCGTTGTCGCCATAGAACCCTTTTTTACCGTATGCGCCGCCAGCAGAATGGATCGCGACCTTACCGTCTAAGCGGGCACGCAGATCAGTAGGCATTTCCGCGAGCGCTTTATGCTGATTGGTGAAGAGTGTGTCGCCGCCTTCAGGCGGGATTGTGATGCCGTATAGGCAGGTTCCAGCGGGCGGCGTTTCCTGAAAGCTCCAGTCTGTATGCCATGCTTCGGCAAAGATCGGGCTCGTCTCGTCGGCGCTACGTTTGACGGCGATGATATGCTCGCGGCCAGGGATGGGGGCGATAAACGGGTCATCGCCAAATGGGCCAAAGTTGAGGGTGAAGCGTTCTAGGTCGTCGTCACTCAAGTTTTGATCTGGGAAAGCGAGCACATGGTGTTTTAACCAAGCGGCGCGGATCGTGGAGATGTCTGCCGCTGATAGTTCCGCGCTTAGATCTAGGCCGGTCACGGTGGCCCCGCATGCTTGTACGCTGGCGATTACTTCTATCGTCATTAGACTTCCTCCGAATTTAAGCCTAGCAGGTCAAAGAGATGTGGCAATGTTGTGGGCGAATGGTGCTTGCTTGGAGCCTCCCTGATTGATAGCTGACGCAGGTGTTAAAATGCCCGTGGAGCATCTCGATGTTATATCTGAAAGAGCCTAACTTGATATTCGTGAAGTCCCGAAAGACTGCTGGAACGAGTGTCGAGATTGCTTTGTCGATGTCCGCGCAAACAGGTGACATTGTCACTCGGCTGGCGCTGCCGGACGAATTATTGCGCCAGAAGTTGGGCGGTCCGTTTCCGTTCGGCTGGGCTGAAGAGGAAGCCCAAGAGTACGCGTATATCGCATATATTCGCGAACTTGTTGAAACTGGGCAAACCGATATCTCCAATCAGCAACTACCGCCAAAATACAAAAAGGGCCGCAGGTTTTTTAACCATATGGCTCCGACGGATATTGTCGCCCAGATTGGATTAGACGCGTTCGAGGATGCTTACACGATTAGCATGTGTAGGGATCCTTATGAGAAGCTCGTCTCGCAAGCGTGGTTTCGAGCTGGCAATACTGGCGCGTCTTTCGCCGATATGTTGGAGCACTTCTTGACGAAGCCGGACGTTACGAACCAGCCACTTTATTTTCTCGGTGATGAAATGGTGATTGATCACGTTATTAGGTACGAGCATTTGCATGCTGACTTGGCTGAGCTTGAGGTGCAGACAGGCCTGTCGATTTTAGAATATTTGCCAAACGCAAAAAGCGGGTATCGGAAAGAGCAACGCCCGGCGCGTGAGGTTTTGAGTGAAGATCAAAAGCGAAGATGCTTTGAAATGTGCCGGTGGGAGTTCGAGTATTTCGGATATGAAAGTGGGTTTTAGATGTTGCTTGAAGATGCATATCCGAACGGCAGAGATGGAGGCGGCTAAATGATCAGTACGCTTGGTTTAGATATCTCCGACAGGACACTTGAAGACGAACTTGAGGCACATGTTGGTCCGCCAGGTTATTGGGAGCATCAGCGAGATGTTCAAGTTGCGATTCTAAACCATTTTAATGTCAAGCCGCGTCATCGCGTACTCGAAGTTGGCACCGGGGCGATGCGAGGTGGTGCTGTTATTACGAATTATCTCGACACCGGTAATTTTTTGGAGTTGAAGTTTCCGAGGAACGATTTGCGGTCGGCCGCAGCGTCATTGAATTACTGGAGCTAAAGCACAAGCGCCCAAATCTTATCCTGAGCCGTGTTTTTGGCGTGGATGAGATTAAACCTCAAAGCATCGACTTGGTTTGGGCTTTCCAAGTTATACCGCATATGACCGAGGAGATTGTTCGCCAGTTTGTGAAGGCCATCGCTTTTCATTTAAAGCCCAACGCGAAGGCGTTATTCTCGGTTCGGTTGGTAGCAGATGGACCAATGTTTTCGCACAGGGGGAAGTGGCAGGAATTTCCCACAACAAATATGCGACGCGAGTTTTTAGACGAGCTTGCTGCGGCAGAGGGACTCAAAATGAGTCTTCACGGAACACTCGGTGATTGGGGAATGGCACCTGAGTTGGGTGGTGCGAAGAATTATCTCGCAAAAATGTCTCGAATATAGAGTAGATGCAAAGAAGCCCGGAGCTTTCGCACCGGGCTTTTCGTCTGTTCGGGGGACAGAAGATTTAAGCGGCGACCGCTTCTTTCTTTGGTTTTGGATCGCGTAGCACGTAGCCACGGCCCCAAACCGTTTCGATATGGTGCTCACCGCCAGTTGCTTGCTGCAGCTTCTTGCGGAGCTTACAGATGAACACGTCGATGATTTTCAATTCTGGCTCGTCCATGCCGCCGTAAAGGTGGTTGAGGAACATTTCTTTCGTCAGGGTTGTACCCTTGCGAAGCGAAAGAAGCTCGAACATTTGGTATTCTTTGCCGGTCAGGTGGACGCGATCATCGTCGACTTCGACGGTCTTCGCATCAAGATTGACCAAGATGTCGCCTGTGCGGATAACGCTTTCAGCGTGACCTTTAGAGCGGCGAACGATCGCCGTAATACGGGCAATAAGTTCATCTTTGTTGAATGGCTTGGTGAGGTAATCATCAGCGCCGTAACCGAGTGTTTTCACTTTGGCTTCGATGTCTGGGTTACCTGATAGGATCAGAACCGGCGTGTTGACCCGCGCCATGCGAAGCTGTTTCAACACGTCATAGCCAGAGATGTCTGGAAGAGAGAGGTCGAGGATGATGATATCATACTCGTAGACTTTGCCGAGATCGACACCTTCTTCGCCTAGATCAGTTGTATAGATATTGAAGCCAGCGGCTTTCAACATCAATTCGATACTACGGGCGACGGCATTGTCGTCCTCAATTAGCAAGACTCTCATTTTCAGCTCCCCGAATCAGTCTAAATAAATTACTACTCTGTTCGTTAACCAATGTGAATCTAGGTAATGATAGTTACCAAGGATTTAACAATCGGATTCGAGACGGTTTTTTTGTTCATACCTCTTAATAATGCATCTCTTGTCCGGTACGCCCTAAAAGCGTGTGGGCAATGGCGATTGCATCCTGAATTGGTTGTGAGGATGGATCAGTTGAGATTAACGTTCGCTGGCTGCGAATAGCTTCACGAACCGCTTCATCGCGCATAATCGTTCCGGCCAGATGTGGACGGAAGCCTAGGAATGTCTGGCAGGCGCGCGATACCGCTTCATATGTACGTTGACCCGCAGCGCGTGTTTCGCACTGGTTAATGGCAATCACTTGCTCAACGTTTGGCGCGTAGCCCTTGAGGACTTTAATAAAGGCATAAGCGTCCGTCATCGACGTTGGCTCGTCAGTGATGATCATCACCACTTTATCAGCGGCGCGTGCGAGGCGCATGCAATTGGATTCAATCCCGGCGCCCAAATCAAGGATGACTTGATCATATTGCAGGGCGAGGGCAGAGAGACCAGCGGCAAGGCGGGCAACTTCTTCTGATGACATTTCAGCCAGTGCGCCAGACCCTGAACGACCTGGAAGGACATCAAAGCCGCCGCTGCCTGAGCCGCCATCAACTGGCGTGACAGCATCTTCAAGTTCGACCCAACCGGCAATTACGGCTGCGAGGTCTGTTTCTGGGGCGATGCCGAGTTGGACATCGACGTTTGCGAGGCCAAGGTCACCGTCAACAAGAAGTGTTCGCTTACCGGCTTGTGCAAAGGCACTGGCGAGGGTGATCGACATGAAAGTCTTGCCAACACCGCCTTTGCCGGAGCCAACAGCTAGGATCGAGGCTGGCTCGACGCGGCGCTGTGGCCGCTGGGCCGGGCGTTCTTGTGATTTCGGGAGTAGGAAGCTCATTACGCAGCTCCTTTCAAGGCGACATGGGCGGGTGCATCTTCCGTGAGGAGCTGCGCCAACCTGGAAGGTGTAGCTGGGACAAGGCCGCCACCAATGAATGGTGTGACAGCAAGATGAGATATAGAGATTTTCGCGGCTGATAGCGCTGAGAATATCCCGCCGCGTCTGCGTGTGACGTCTAGTTTTGTAACAATTGCGCGTCTGATGCCGCAGCGGGCGAACGCGCGGGCGGCTTCGGCTTGATCTTCTGGATGACCTTCAGCGCTGATGACGAGGACAGGCTCTGCGTCGATGACCGCGATAAGGTCTTGTAGGCTGGCCATATCATCATGATCAAACGGGACGATGGCGGGCAGATCGATAACACAACGTTTGCCGTCTTTGCGGATCGTCTTCAAAATTTTGAACAGATCGTCCGGGTTCATTGCTGAACGAACTTGTTTTTGCTCACGCTCAAGATAGGCCGCGAGCTGTGCGCCGCCAGCGGTGTGATCTAGGTCAGCCGCGACAGGTAGGATTTCTGCTTTCGCAACAGCGGCGCGGCGTGTGAGCTTTGCTGCAGTGGCGGTGCGGCCATGTCCGGGCGCGCCGACGAGTAATATATCGCGGTTAGGAACTGGCGGAATGGGGTCGCACGTAATTAACGCTTCAAGCGCGGCCGCAATCGCGGATGTCGGTTCCTGATTGTTAAAGACACCTGTGATGCCTGCATCTGCAGCGCGTTCTGCGAAGCGTTCCGGGGCACCATGCCATAGAAGGGCATCGCGGACACGGTTGCGCATTGGATTTTCAACAAGGCGTGGTGGAGGCGCAGCGCCTAAACGGGTCAGGATGCGTGATTCACTCGGAACCATGCCGCCGCCCAATTTATCAGTTGCAGCGCGGACTTCCACACCGCCAGGGACTTCTCGCTCAGACAAGATGATGGCATCATCACCCATCTCAGCAAAGATCATTGCCTTAGCAGCGTCCATAGACTCAGCGGCAAACATCTTCATACGCATACGACACACTCCACTCTAGTTCGTAGAGTGTTGAGGCGAAATGGTTAACAGAATCTGTTGATTTGTTAGTTTTTCACAGTTTCTCGGTAACTGTGGATAGGTTTTGTTAAGCGGCGCGGCGCTCGTCGACGATTTCGCTGAGGGTTACGCCTAGCTCACCATCGGCAATAACCAAGCGTCCACGCGCCATCAGACGGTCTGAGACGTAAATGTCTACAAGGTCGGTTGTTTCGCGGTCTAGCGCGAGAATTTCGCCTTCAGACATCGCCATAAGCTGCTCCACAGGCATGCGAGCTTCGCCTAAGACAACATCAACTTGAACAGGGACGTCCATTAAGGAAGTTTCGAGGGCGCGGTTTACGGTCATGGCTGTATTAATCTCTTAACGCTTTGGTTTTGCCAAGGTCGGATGAATTGGTTGCCGAGTTGTGAACGAAATCAACTTTCGCTGAATAATTCGCCTTGGCCTTCAAGAACAGTGCTGGCGATGCGGCGCACGTTTTCCATCGCCTGTTGGCGGTCATGCTCATCAATGGCGGCCGTTTCGAGATAGGCCGCAAGATCGACGATGCGTGTCATAACTGATTTCAGATCACCGGAGACGTTTGACAGCGTATCTGCTTGTTCAGCCAGCGCGTCATTTCGGACAAGCTCTGCAGTACTTATGCGGGTCTCTGAAAGGAGGGCGGCAAGGTCAGAAGCGCTCAGCGTGATCTGTTCGGGATCGTCCTTGCGCGGGGCCGAGAAGTCACTCTCAAACGGGAATGGTTTTAGGTTTTCGATGCGGCGCCTCATTCGACAAGCTCATCATCTTCGTCAGCGCTCATGATGTCACCGCGCTTGACCATCGTGCGAGCCAGCGCGACGATTTCAGCGCGTGCAATTTGAATTTCGCTGCGCCGGACAGGGCCGCTGCCTTGGATTTCACTGCGCAGAAGCTCACCCGCACGCTGGGTCATGTTGTTCATGAACGCTGCAGCGGTTTCTGGCTTGGCATCCTTCAACGCGATTATCAGAACGGCGCGGTCAATGCTGGCGAGAACTGTTTGCATGCTGGCTGGATCAAGCGCTGATAGATCATCGAACGTGAACATGAGCGCTCTGATTTTCTCGCTTGCGCCAGGTTCAGTCTTATCGAGGGCTGTCAGCAGGTCTTGCTCGACCCGTCCGTCGAGGCCGTCAAAGATTCGTGCGAGATGCTCGTGTCCTGATTTCCTCGACTGTATGCCCGACCTCGCGATCTGATCAGAAAGACTGTTCTCGATTGCATGCAGCGCCATGGGGCGAATGTCACCTAGGTTCAGCAAACGATGTAGGGCTTCTGTCGCTGTGGCACGGGGCAAGGCGCGCACCGTGTTCGCCGCCGCTTGCGGATCGAGCTTTGATAGAATGACGGCGATGACTTGCGGGCTTTCATTCTGGATCAGGGCAGCATTCGCGTTGCCATCGCGAGATGAAAGCTGATCCCAGAGGGCAGTGGCCGTGCGTGTGCTTGCTCGCGTGCTTTGCGACTGTTTGCCCATGGCGCGCGTGTAGGCGCTGGCGGCTTGAGCTTCAGCGACCGGGTTATCGGGTAGCTGTTGCATCGCTGAAGATAGGCGTGACGCCTCATCGGGGCTGAGGCTAGCCCATACTGCGTTAGCTTTTGCCCCAAGTGCGCGCATCAGAGCAGCGCTGCGCATTAGGCCGTTTTGTGGGATCGCGGCGGGTAGGTTCATGCGGCATCCTCCGACCCGGTCATCCAGTTGCGTAGGATGTGAACCGTATCACTTGGGTTTCGTTCGGCCATGTCTGCGGCTTTCGCGATGTCTGGCGATGCCAGCGTCGATGCTTGTTCAGGCTGTTGCGGACGGGACGCGCGCTTTGCGGGAAGTTGGCTTGGCTGCATCTCCGCCGGTGTGGCAGATCTGTTTTGCAGCATGAGAGACGCTAGAAGCGTCATGCAGAGTAGCCCCAGTCCGGTGAATTCCGCCATTTGCAGCGGACTAAGCCGGGTACCAGTGCCTGCCGCGAATGGGAATTGTTTGATCGTGAGCGTGTCACGCGGGGCGCCGTATCCGACCGAAGCGGTCAGAATGACTTCAATATTTGCTTTAAGGGACGGATCTAGATTTTCAGCCGGTCCATCAAGCAGGATGAGGATCGTTCGGCCTTCTGTGCCTGCGATGGAAACTCGCACGGCATTGTTACCGATAAGTGGCTCGAGCAAATTGGTTGCACGTTGCTCTAAAGCGCTGCCATTAATCGGCGCAGCGGGACTGGCGAAAAGGTCCAGCGCTCTAAACGAAAGGACCCCCGCTGCGATAATGATTGCAGCAAGGGTCAGTATACGCGTGGTGGGCGTTCTGTTTGCAGCGGTCATTTACGTCACCTTATTGCCTGCGGGATGCAGACTTACCCTTAGTCTAAGGGCGGCAGCGTAAACGGCGCTTTAACGATACCGTAGTGGCGACTAGCGGTACTGTTGAATTCGGGTTGTACGCAGGCCTTTTCGGCCATGCTTAGAGTAAAGTGCACGCCAGCCTTTGAATTCTTCTTCGCTTAGGCTGTAGCGTTCACACGCTTCGCCTTCGGAAAGAAGGCCACCAGATACGGCGGCGACAACTTCGGCTTTGCGGCGTGTGACCCAACGGGTAATGCCGGGTTTAGGGAGGTCTTCGAGTGTGATCGGGCGACCATCAGGGCCTTTGACACTCATTTGATGTGCATTCTGCGCCATTTTTTCCACCATCTTCTTACGGTTGTTAGGACTGCTTTCTGCAGCCGATGGTCGTGATATACAGGACGCTTCTTAAGGGCATTTTCAACGAGGCCGGTGAATTTTCATCAAAATTGGACGGGTTCTCTGAAAAGCGCTTAAGGGCTTGTTTGGAAAGTTGCCCCGGATTGGGACAAGTCTCGGTTACTGTAATGTTTATTGCAGGTTCAGCGCTATGATGTTGTGGTTGCAACCGTAGCGCCTGTTTGGGGCCTATGCTTGCTTAGCTTTACCAGGCCGTTTTTGCATCCACGTTTTTCCGAGCCAGAAGAACAAGAGCAGCAAGACAGAATATTCGGGAATTGAAAGGTAGAACGTTCCCTGCAGGGCTTCCGGGAACACTTGCTGCTGGCCCGAGAAGAACGAGCTGGCAGCGACATAAAGGGGAACGCACATCCGCCATAGGTGGCGAAGAATGCGCTGCTTGCCCATAATGCCTTTCTTTAAAAGAACGCGGGCATCCTTCACGACACCGAGCACCGCGAGGCTGGTGAAAATAAAGTAGATCGCCGCAGGCACGCTATACGCGCCTAGGCTGTCAGTGATGCCGCGTGTGGCGAGCCAGCATAGATATGCTCCAAAGGCGGTAACGCCCAAGCCGCAGGCAAATATAATCTTTTCTGTGAGCCCGATTTGATTTTGTCGGCGTTTAACGGTCATCGTGCCAGAAGCGAGCAGATATAGGACAAGAGATCCAGCTAGAACGGTAATGTAAACGGAAGCCAAGTAAGCTAGATACGCGCCAGATGCCGCCATTAAGATCATTGAGTAGAAAAAGATTTTTCCAGATTGGCGGTGGATTTTACCACCTTTTTTAGCGCCAAGCGCAACCGCACCGAAAAGTAGAGCAACGGTACCTGCTGCGATATGGAATATAACTTGTGGTGTCATCAACAGTGAGCCTTTGTATTTTTTATCTTGGGAGGAAATGTGCATCATCTCTAACGACGATGACTTTTCTCTAGCCCTAGAAACATGGCTGATCGTCCGATCGGGCCTATTCGTACAAATATTCTGCAGTTCGTGAGACGGGCACCAGTTTTCGCCGTCGGTTTAGGCCGCGATTTCGGGAAGGCCCAAATCAACTGGCACTAGATCGCTGTGCTTGCGGTACTGACTGGGTGTGACGCCAACGTGCTTTTTGAAAGCCGCGTTAAAAGTTGACCGCGAGTTGAAGCCTGCATCAAGTGCAACTGTAAGAATTGTATCGCCCGACCCTTCAAGCAGCTGGCAAGCAAATGAAATGCGGTATCCGTTCACATAGTCGAAAAAAGTTACGGCCAAAGTGGCGTGAAAAAGTCTCGGACAGCTGGTTTTCAGAAACGTTAAGCGCGTCGGATAGGTCACGAAGCGATAGATCAGGATTTTCGAACAAGCGCTGTTGTTGCATGGCTTGGTCGAGGCGGTTTGCAATCTTCGTCATGCGCGCTTCATCCAAGGACGGGCGCGGTGCGGTGGATGTTTGTTTGGTGCTCGCTTCCAAGCTCATTGGCTGTTGCGTGATACCGCAAAAAGCGATCAGCCCGATCCAGAGCATTTCAAAAAATTGGTAGGCCAGTAAAACTTCCATCGCGCGATAGCCACTAAGCGCCAAAATTTCGGTAAGTGCATGCACGCTCCACCCTAGGGCGAGAACGATAATAACCCAGCACAGCCAGCTGGCGGTTTTGTCATCAATCCGCGAAAACATTTCGCGCAGAGACCGATCATGGCTTCGGAAAATTTTGTGGGTGGCGTAAAGATAAGCCAATGATGAGATAATGAAGAGAACAAGCCCGATCTGACAGCCCAAAAGCGCGTTTGCGTAGAGGTCCGGATCGCGCAGTTCGGGCGACAAGAGCCCAATCTTTTGATCAGGCGGCAGAATGTAGAATGGCACAGCCATTATGATAGCCAGTATTGGCGTGATTAGGGCCGGCCAGTCGGATCGCTTTAGCCATCGTGCCTCTGAGGACATCAGGGAGCGGCTATAAAAGTATATGCAGGGCGCTAAAAATAATTTCACGCTGAACGCTAAACCCAATGCATGAGGGGCCAGACTGTACCCGCCCAGCATTAGGGTGAGCTCGTCAAGTTTGACGATGGCGTAAAGCCCTAAGAATAAAGCGAAAAATACACCTTGGTCACGCTTGGGCGACTTCAAAGCCAAAGCTGCAGCAAACACTGCCATAGCAAGCGTCATAGAGACGATAATAGTGATCATCGTTAGCATACAGACAGCCTATAACAGAATGAACGCGCGCGGATAGCTCACCCGCGAAACAACTAGGCCCGCAAGCGCGTATCCGCTGGGACTGTGGAAGAGATAAATCCGCCGCCCATAATCTGTGTGCTGCCGGATGGATCATAAAGGACGCAGGCTTGTCCGCGTGCGACGCCTTCTTCGCTGGCGTCGAACCAAACGGCGGGTTTCCCATTATGATAGCCAAGCCGGGCTGGAAGCGGCTCACGCGTGGAGCGAACACGGGCAAGGACCGCGTCGCCGCGATCACAGGCATCAGTCAAACTGCCAGCACCAAGCCAGTTAAGCTCTTCGAGGGTCAGTGCAGCCGTTAGCAAAGCTTCGCGTGGGCCGACGATAACCTGCCGCTTCGGCGCGTTAATTTTGACCACATAAAGCGGATCGCCCACTGCGACCCGTAAGCCCCGGCGTTGACCGATTGTATAGTGGATCACGCCTTCATGCTCACCAAGAACCCTGCCATCAAGGTGCACAATCTCACCGCCGCGCCCGGAACCGGGGCGGAGCTTCTCCACGACTTTCGCATAAGAACCTTGAGGCACGAAACAAATGTCTTGGCTGTCAGGCTTGGCGGCGACGGGCAGGTCGAAATGGTCAGCCAGCTCACGCACTTGGGTTTTCGGCAAGTCGCCAAGCGGGAAGCGGACATAGTCTAACTGCTCTTTGGTCGTGGCAAAGAGGAAGTAAGACTGATCACGGCTTGCATCCATTGCGCGGTGAAGCTCTGGACCATGCTCACCATCTGTGCGGCGGATATAGTGGCCGGTGGCGAGGCAGTCAGCGCCAAGATCTTTGGCGGTGCGCAAAAGGTCTGAAAACTTTACCGTTTGGTTGCAGCGGATGCATGGGATCGGCGTCGCGCCTGACAGGTAAGTGTCGGCGAAGTCTTCCATAACCTGCTCTTTAAAGCGGGACTCATAGTCGAGCACATAGTGCGGAGCGCCGATTTGATCGGAGACGTTGCGGGCATCGTGAATGTCTTGGCCAGCGCAGCATGCGCCTTTTTTCTCAATCGCTGCGCCGTGATCGTAAAGCTGCAACGTAATGCCGATGACGTCATAGCCGCGCGCTTTAAGCAGGGCCGCAACGACAGAGCTATCCACCCCGCCGGACATGGCGGCGACAACGCGTGTCTCGCTAGGCGGTTTTGGGAAGCCAAGTGAATTGAGCGCACCGGGCGCAGGATCGGGCTCACGCATGGTGAGCGTCGTAAGGTCAGTCATATTTCTCTCCAACCGGGTTCAAGGCCCGAAGCAGATGGGTTTGTTTGGCGTGCATATAGGCGCAAGTAGATGCAATGTCACTTGCGCCGCATGTATTGGCTTATTGCGCGTCGATGACAGCTTGAACTGTGCGAGTTCGAGTTCTCTAGGTTGAGGCGTCAAAGTAGGGCTTATCGCCCGCAATAGTAACGCGTTCCATGATGCGAACATTTGGGAAATAGTCGCTGGCTGCGTAATGCTGGCACGCGCGATTATCCCAGAAGGCGAGAGAGCCGGGCGCCCAGCGGAAGCGGCACTGATATTCCGGCAACCAAGCGCGGTGATAGAGGTATTTCAGGAGCTGGTCGCTTTCGTCTCTGTCCATGCCTTTAATATAATCGGTGAAGGCGACGTTGACGTAGATAAGACGCTTTCCAGTTTCTGGATGCGTGCGGATGACGGGGTGTTCCTTGGGCGGGAAGCGTTCGTGCAGTTTGGACGCATCTTTGTTTAAGCGTTTGGCAAAGACGCGGGCAATATCATGCACGGCGGTCATCTCGCAGAGGCGGTTTTGCAGGCCTTCGTCTAAGTCTTCATAAGCGAGAACCATGTTTGAAAAGAGCGTGTCGCCGCCGATTTCAGGAAGCTCAATCGCGCGCAGGATTGAGCCAAGGCTGGGTTCTTCGCGCCAGGTGACATCCGAATGCCAATTATTCTCTATGCCCCGAGAGTTTGGACCGTGTGCGATCCGCAATACTTCTGGGTCAGGTTGGTTCTTTGGCGTGGCCGGATGGATTTCTAAATCGCCAAACGCGCGGGCAAAGTCGAGATGTTGAGCGCGGGTTAGCTCGTGCTGATCTCTGAAGAACACGACCTGATATTTTAAGAGCGCGGCGCGGACTTCTTTGATCAGCGTATCGTCAGGATTGGTGAGATCAGCACCGAGTAGTTCTGCCCCAATGTTTGGTGAAAGCAGATGAGGCTCAAAGCGTGTGAACTCTGTGGCGGCGTCGTAGGCCATGCGCGTTCCTCCCAGAACTTTTCTGGGACGCTAGCATGAGAACTAGAAGAGTTGAATTCTTGTTTTGGCTTTAGACGGTCTCGAAGTCGTTCGGCGCTTTAACGGCGTTGGGTTCTTTTTGCTTGCGCGGTTTGGGCAGCAAACGAAAACGGCTCTGGCACCACGCGAAGTCAACGCCGACATCGATGAGTGCGTCGGAGCGCCCACAGGGGCACATGAAGGGCAGGACGCCATATATCGTATAGGTTTCGCCCTGCACGAGGGGAACAGGGTCGCCCGTTACATGGTTGGGCGCTGCATTCACACAGAGGACAAGATCGCCGTCGTTAGGATCGTAGGACATGAGCGAGCCTTTAGCATAGAGTGTGCGGCTGGGCTATTGGGCGTTGGTTCGATTTATATCCAAACGGTCCTAATCGGTGCTTTTACTTGGATTGTATATCTCGCGAATGAATTCTGGCGGGTTGTCAGTGCCAGTATGGGCGGGGGTTCGAAGGCCGCCTTCGCTGTGGTCTTTGAGCGCGCGGTAAAGATACCATTCAGCGGCTTTGCCCTCGGCGCGGGCCAGTTTGGCAAGATCGCTCAATAAATACATGTGTGTTCGCAACCGCGCGGTTACTTCATCTTGAACTAGCTTGCCGTTTTGATCGCGCGCGATCGCTCC